>JBDLIA010000003.1 GCA_039715185.1 Gemmatimonadota bacterium | reverse complement strand
GGGGCGCTGGTCCTGGTGGCCGCGTCGGGCTTCGGCGCGGCGGCCCTGCTGGTCGCTCTGCGCGCCGGAACCGCCGGCTTGGGGGGCTACGTGTTCGTGGCCGGCGCCAGCGTGCTGACGGGGGCGATCGGGCTCGGCATCGGTGCCCTGCTAGGGATACTCCTGCGTGGCGGCTCGGCCGCGGTCGGCTGGGCTCTCGCGGTGTGGTTCTTCTTCGCCGTGCTCTTCGACCTGGCGCTGATAGGCGGGATGCAGGTGCTGGGCGATGGCCAGCCCGGCCTCGGCGTGGCGGCAGCGCTCGCGCTGAACCCGATCGACGCGCTGCGCGCATTGGCGCTGGTCCAACTGGACGCGGAGGTGCTCCTCGGCGCCGCTGGAGCGACCCTGATGGGGGCCTTCGGCCGAGGGGCCGGGCTGGCGATTCTGCTGACCGCCGTTACGGCATGGCTGGTCGTGCCGGGCGCGCTCGCCGCAGCGGCGTTCGCCCGCCGGGATCTCTAGCGCCGGTCACGGCGCTGTCTCGACGGCCGGGCGGAGAATGGAAAAGCCGTCGAAGTCATATCTCAATCGCGCACCTTCTGACGCGGCGGCGGCGGCGGTGCCGTCATCGATCGTTTGCACCGCGCTTACCAGCCGGCTCAGCGCGCCCGGATCGGAGACGGCGACGTTGTGCCCGGGGTGCAGACGCACCAGGTCCGGGACCAGCGCCGCCGCGGCCGTCATGGAGCGACGATAGGCATCCCAATCGGTCTCGGGTGAAAAGAGGTAGATCGGTCCGGGATAGTACGAATCGCCCGTAAACAGCAGGCCGCTCTCGGGATCGTGAAGCAGGATTGCGTCGGGAGTGTGCCCCGGAGCCGCGAGCACCTCCAGGGATCGACCGCCAAGATCCACCGTCTCCCCGGCCACGAGCGTCTCGGTCACCTGGAAGGGGCGGATCCTGTATTCGTCCGGCTCCAGATCGCCCGGGAGCGGTGCGCAAAGGGCGTCCGGAGCAACCTGTCCGGCGACAACCTCATTCGGCAGTCCGGCCGCGCTCGCGCGGGTGAAGTCGGTGTCCAGACCGAAGACGTGGTCGAACTCCGCGTTCCCCCCCACGTGGTCGGCGTGGGTATGCGAGTTCAGCACGACCACGGGTAGCTCTGTCAGCCGGGAAACGACGTCGCGAATCGAGGCGATTCCCATTCCCGTATCGTACAGGAGGGCCCGGCTCTGACCGACGATCAAGTACGAGATCACCTCCTGGAACTGGTTCGGCTCGTACAGGGCGAAGACATCGGCTCCGACATCGTAGACTTCGAACCAGGCGTGGCCAGACTGCACGAAGACCCTGTCCAGGTCGGCGTACTCCGCCCGCGGTAGCGCGTCGCACCAGGCGGCAGCATCGAACATCGACGCTGGCTCGGGATCTGCGCCAACCGAGCAGCCCAGCACGAATGTTACGACCGCTACTCCGATGGCTCTTGCCTCGGGGCTCGTCGACAAACAGGTCACTACGTAGTTGTAGTCGCGATGAAGGTGGGCAGGATCACCGCTACCATCACCGCTGCCTGCATGGCCTCGATTGCCTCCTTCGCCGCCTCGGCGGTCATCTGGCCCTCGGAGATCGCCGCGATCCGTTCCTTGCGCTCCTTCAGGCGGCGCTTGTCGAACACGACCCGCAGGATCCCGCCGGCGTTCGCCAGGGCGACCAGAACCGCGGTGCGTGGATCGACGTCTCCGTCCGAGAAGATCGCCGCCTCCAGCCGATCGAGCAGGCGTCGCTCGGGCTCCGGGTTCACCTCCGGGTAGGTCTGCCGGCTGAATATCCCGAGGACCTTGTCCTCCTCGTTGCGGAGGATCCCGCGGCGGCAGAGCTGGACCGCAACGCGATGCTTCAGTCGCCCGATCTCGCCGATCTTGCCCACCCACTCTTTCATGCTGCGCGGCTTCCGCGAGGCGGACATCTTCTCGATCCACTGGTCCAGCAGCGGATCACCGGTGGGCGCGGAGTCGATCACCTCGATCCTCCGCTTCCCTCGGTGCACGGTGCGCCCGATCCGTCGCGCCATGAGGAGCTCCGCCAGGACGGCGCCACCGACGGCGTACGGGTACTGGGTTCCGGAAACGAACGTGCCCGCGCGATCCCTCAGCGCTAGCAGCGTCAGCTCTTCGTGCAGGAACAGGTCCTTCATGGTCATCGTCCGGTCGATTCGGTTCGGGCGGCTCACGGGGTCTCGAGATCTACGACGGAGCGGGCTGGCGTCTTCGCGACGCGTGGTACCCACCGGAACTCCAGTGGCTAGTCATCCGCGTCCCGAGGCGCCGCCGGGATCGTGAAGGACACCGCGGTACCGTCGCCCAGCGCACTCTCCACCGCGATCTCACCCCCGTGTGCGCGCACCAGTCCGCGCGCGATCGCCAGGCCCAGGCCGGCTCCGCCGACCGGGTCGTTGGGCCGGCGCCAGAACGGTTCGAACAGCCTCGACAGATCCTCCGAGGCGATCCCGGGCCCGTCATCGCTGATCCGAAAATGCACGAAACGCGCTTCCTCCTCGACGGGTACGGCGGCCTGGGGCGCCGCCGGGGCGGGCGACCCGGTCCCCGCCACCGTCACGGTCACGGCGCCGCCGTCCGGCGAATACTTGACCGCGTTGCCGACCACGTTGCAGAGGATCTGGACCACGCGATCCGCGTCGGCCATCAGGGAGGGCGTCTGGGTCCCCACCTCCACCCGGATCCGGACCCCGCGCGTATCCGCGGGCGGGTCCACGATCTCGCGTGCGCGCCGCACGACGTCGGCTACGCGGGTAGCCTCGGGGCGGACCGACAGGCCACCGCGCTCCAGGCGCTCGGCGTCCAGCAGATCCGAGACCAGCCGGCCGACCTGGCGCGCGGCGTTGCGGATGTTGCTCACCAGATCGGCCTCCGGGGCGTCTCCGAGCCGCCTTTCCAACGCCTTGCCGCTGACCAGGATGGCCGAAATGGCGGTGCCGATGTCGTGCGACACGATGCTCATGATCTCGTCACGCCCCAGCACCGCGCGGCGGGCCGACTCGTACAGGCGTGCGTTGTCGATGGCGACGGCGGCGCGGCCGGCGAGCTCCTGCGCGGCGAACACCGCGTTCCCGTCGAACGAGACGTCGTCGGGAGCGACGAGCACGAGCACGCCCACGGCGGCGTCACGGGCCGGCAAGGGGGCCACGATCACGGACCGCTTGGCGGAGGGCACGAGGCCGGCGTCGGGATCCACCTCGAGCGCTTCCGGCAGCTCGTCCAGCAGCCTCGCCGTACCGCCCACGCCGACCCCGAACGCTGCTTGTCCCGCTTCGATGCGGGCCGGCAGCCCCTTGAGCTGCGCGCGGTGCGACGCCCGGGCGTGTTCGCAGGCGGCGCGACAAAGCACGTTCGAGCCGGGGTCCAGCAGGTACACCGCGCTCCAGGCGGCGCCGTCGCCCACTCCCAGCCGCGCCGTGTGCCGGCAGGTCTCTTCCACGTCCAGCGAGGACGCCAGCACAACCCCCGCCCGGGCCAGAAACTGCTGCTCGCGTTCCGCGCGGGCGCGTTCGGAGTTGTCCCGCAGCGCCACCGCCAGGACCAGCCGGCCGTCGTGCTCGACCTTGGCGATCGAAGCCTCGGCGGGGAATTCTTCGCCGCTTTTGCGGACCCCTGCGATGGGCGTACGCTGGCCCATCGGGCGGGCCCGGTCGGCGGAACGAGCAAAGGCTTCCAGGTGGGCGCCGTGCGCGTCGCGAGCGGCGGCCGGCAGCAGCCGGTCGAGAGGCTCACCCAGCACCTCCTCGGCCGTCCAGCCGAACACCGCCTCGGCGCCAGCGTTGAAGAAGATGATCAGGTGCGAGTCGTCGACGCAGATGATGGCGTCGGAGGAGATCGCGGCGATCTCCGCCAGCGCGGCGTCGGGTACGGTCGAGGTCTGAGGCGTGGTCACGCGTAATGATACGCGCGCCCGTCGTCTCGCGCCGCGTCAGGCGCTCAGCAACCCCGTCCGCAGCGCGAAGCGCACCAGCTCGGAGCGGTGGTGCAGCTCGAGCTTGTCCATGATCCGGGACCGGTAGGTGTCCACCGTCTTGGGCGAGATGAACAGCTTCTTGCCGATTTCCGTGGAGCTGAAGCCCTCGGCGGTCATGGCCAGCACCTGCCGCTCGCGCTCGGTGAGCCGCTCGAGCGGGTCGTCCTTCGGCTGCTCGTTCTGAACGCGAAAGCCGTTCAGCAGCAGCTTGGCGGCGGCCGGGTACAGAAACACCTGGTCGGCGGCGACCGTCCTGATCGCGCGCGTGAGGTCCTCGTCCGCGCTGGTCTTGCGCACGAAGCCGCTGCCCCCCGCCTCGAGCACGGGCAGCAGGTGTTCCTCCTCGCCGTGCATCGTCAGGATGAGGACCCGTGGTGGTTCGGAAGTCTCCATGATACGCCGGGTGGCCTCGACGCCACCCATGCCCGGCATGGAGATGTCCATGACCACAATGTTGGGCTTCACGTGCGGCAGGAGATCGATCGCCTCCTCCCCGGTCCCCGCCTCCCCCACGACGCGCATGTCGTCCTCCGCCTCGAGGAGGGCGCGCAGGCCGGCGCGCAGGATCGCATGGTCATCCACCAGCAGAACGCGCAGGTCGTCGTTCACTATTCTCCTCCTTCGGCGCACGGAACGGAGACCCGCACGCGGGTTCCGCGCCCAGGCGCGCTATCTATTGTCGAGGTGCCACCCAGTGCACGAGCCCTCTGCTCCATCCACAGCAGCCCAAGGCCGCGACCGCGGCCCGGGTCAGGCTCGAATCCGACGCCATCGTCCACGACTTCCAGAACCAGGTGTTCATCGCTCTCGCTCAGCGAGAGCACGATCTCGGACGGATCGGCGTGACGCACGGCGTTGGCCAGCGCCTCCTCTCCCGCCCTGTACAGCGTGAGCTGGGCGCGCTGCGGGACCGGCGCATGGTCTGCCACCCGCACCCGCACGGTAACCTTGGAGTCGCGTTCTACGCGACGCGCCAGCGCGGCCAGGGCTCCCTTCAGCCCCAGCGCGTCCAGACCCGGCGGACGCAGCTTTTCGGCCAGGGTCTGCGAACCGTTGATGGCCGTGGCGACGCTGTGCCGCACGTTCGCCAGCTCCCGCTCACGCTCCGTCGCGTCAGCCACCGTGCCCGCCCGGCGCAGTCCCAGCAGGGCCACGGCGAGCTCCTGCGCGGTGTCATCGCGCAGCCGCAGCGCGAGCGTCTGACGCTCTTCCTCGGCCCTGTCCGTCACGCGTTGCGCCAGACGCCTCAGCCCTTCCTCCAGCAGCTCCACGTGATCCAGCATGTGGTTGAAGGTGCCCACCAGGCGGCCGAGAGTCGCGTCGGCCAGCGGCGACGCGGGAGCCCTGGCGGAAAGGTCACCCCCAGCCACCCGCGCGGCCGCCTCCTCCAGGCCCCGCAACGGCCGCAGCGCCGTGATGATCAGCAGGGCGTTGACGGGCAGGCTCACCAGCACGCCGAGGGCGACGATGAGCAGGATCCGGGAGGGTGTCGCGGCCGCTTCGCCGCCGGCGACGAGGCCGGCGAACGCCGCCGCTGCGATCAACGCGGCGTTGGCGATGAGGATCTTCCAGCGAAGATCCAGCGCCAGGGCGCGGCGTGCGACACTCGTGGTCTTCAGAAGAACCTGACCCCTGTAGTTCGGTACGCGTGTGGGCGCGCGAGCGCCCTGTCGACGGCTCAAGTTGCGGCCTGGGAGGGGGCCAAGGCTGTCGGGGGACTGCGGAAGTCATGTAGGGGGATTCCCTACAGGAATACTGGCGCGGAGCGCGCTTTGGCTCGCGTGTTGCGCACGCCCTCCACATCTTGGCCGGGCAGCGGAGGCGCATCACTCCACCCACAAGCACGCTCCGGGCGTAGGTACGTGCGTGTGCCCGAGTCTAGTCGCCACCGACGTTGCGGCTCCTGCGTGCGGGTCATCATGGCCGTGCGGCAGAACCGCAGAATTGTCAGGTACCTTCCCCGGAGGGGGGCGTGGCCACCGTCGAGTACATCGCGATCCTCGTGTCTATCGTCGTAGGGCTGGCGATGGCGGAGGTTCTCCAAGGTTTCGCCGATTCGCTTCGCCACCGGGCGTCTGTCCGTAGCTATTGGCCAGTGTGGACGGTCGCGGCCCTTATCCTCGTGATGGCCATATGGATGCTCCGGTGGGTTTGGCTCGCCGAAGACCAGGAGAGCTGGAACTGGGGGGAGCTGGCGCTAGCGCTCGCACCGGGGGCGCTGATCTTCATCATGGCTCGCCTCGCCTTCCCGCAGGAACTGGAAGGGCGCGACTTGCGCGCCTACTACTTCGAACACAGCAGGGTCATCTGGAGCCTGGCTGGCCTGTTTGTGGCCCTTGCCGTCGTCCGCGCGGCGACCCTGGAGGCGGGCGTGGCCGAGGGCGAGACGAGCCCGCAAGCTCTGGTCCTGCGGCTCGGAGCGCTCTTGCTCTGCGTCGTCCTCGCGCTCTCCGGACGACCTCGAGTCCACGAGATAGGGCTGGCCCTCGCCATCCTGTTGATGATCGCACGAATTGCTACGAGCTTCGCTGCCTTTGGCGCGTAGCGAGCCGCATCGAATCCGGATCCAGGCGGGCAACGAGGTCTGCGATGACGGTCGTCTGGTGGTTCGCCGGTCTCCCGGACAAGTTGGGTTCGCACGGTTGGTCCATCGGGTCGATAGTTAGGTCGGCGTCGATGGCCTCTGAAACCTGGGGCTCCGGAGAGCCGAAGATCTCTCTCGGTAGCCCAACCCACTGCGCGCGAGTCGAATATTGGGTCGAACCAGGCTCCGGGAGCGGGCCCACGTCGCTGGAGAATCATGCTGCGGAGCCATTCCTCGCACAGGGGGGGCAGTCGTGAGCGATGCCAGGAGCAGGTGGGGGCGGGTGTTTGTGATTGCGAGCGCGCTTCCGATGGCGGGGTTCGTCCTGACGCCGACGACAGCGCGAGCGCAGCTCCGTTTGAGCGGCCAGGTGGGCTTCCGGGCCGAGTACATGGGCAACGAGAACTTCGCCGAGAACGACGCCACCCGGGATGACGACCACCGCATGCGGTGGCGCGCCCGCGTGCGACTCGCGGGAAACTACGCCGTGTCCGAGCGCGTGGGGCTCGGCTTCCGGCTCAGCACGGGAAGCACCACGTACCCGTCATCGGGGTGGAGTACTCTCGGCGACGACTTCCGTAGGGACCAGATCTCGCTCGACAGGGCGTACCTCGACTACGAGGCGTCAGAACTACTCTCCCTCCATTTCGGGTTCAACGGCAACGCCCTCTTCCGACCTACCGAGCTGGTATGGGATGGGGATGTGTCGCCCGGAGGCTTCACGCAGGTCTGGACGAGCGGGGGCGTCGAGCTGGTCACGGGCCAGTACATGCTCCGTGAGCTTCGTTCACTGAGGCCCACTCGCGAGGAGAGCTCGTACTTCCTGGCCAACGGCCTCTCCTACCGGTGGGGTGAGGGCGCAAGCTACAGGCTCGGCGCGTTCAGCTACATCTACACGAACCCCAACAGCCTCGCGACGGCCATCGAAGGCGGCCAGCTCGACTCGGACTTCAAGACGAACCGATTCGCCCCCGACGACCCCGAGGCCTTCTTCTCCGACTACGATATCTACGGCGGCAGCTTCAGCTACAGCCGCGGCGACTGGGCCTTCGCGTCGGAAGTCTCGGTGAACCTGGGGGCCGAGGACGACGCGACGCTCGGAGAGCAGTACGCCGACAAGGAGCACCTCGCGTTCGTGAGTCTGATCACGTACGGAAGCCTGGGCGACCCGGGATCGTGGAACATCACTGCAGGCTACGCGCATATCGAGGCGGACGGGCTGGTTGCGGCGTTCAACAGCGACGATCTGCAGCAGACCAACGTCAATACGGTTCCCATCTGGGTACGCGCGCAGCTGCCTGGCGACGCCCGCTTGGTGTGGGATACATATGTCCAGTCCAAGGCCGACGAAGCCCTGGCGTCCAACGGCGGCATCTTCCACGATGAGAACGCGACGAAGATCCGCACGCGCCTCACGATACAGGCCAACTTCTGAGGACTCCATGGACCGCTTACTGACGAAAGCCGAGCTCCTGCTTGCGCTCGGCATCGCGATATCCGCCGCGGCGTGCACCTCCTCGGACCAGGCACCCACCCGCCAGGCGGGCGAGGTCATGACCACGACGCCCGAGCGCGCGGCAACGCTCGGATGCGTGAGCTGCCACGAGGGTATCGAGAACATCCGGGAGGAGGGCAGCGGGATGCTGGCCACCATCAAGGCGTTCGGGACCGGCGTCGGCGATCCCGAAGGTTGCGTGGTATGCCACGGCGGCAACCCGCTGGCCACCAGCTCGGACGAGGCTCACCAGGGGGTCCCGGACGGGATTTCACCCTCCGGCCCAACCGAGTTCTATCCCGACCCGGGAAGCATATGGGTCGCCGACAGGACGTGCGGGCAGTGCCATCCCGGGTATGCGGATCGCCTCGCCAAGGCGTTGATGAACACCGAGGCCGGCAAGATTCAGGGCAATCTGCACACCTGGGGCGTGGCAGAGGTCCAGGATTATCAGGTGCCCTGGGGCAACTACGACATCGCCGATGAGGACGGTCGCGAGCCGAGCGTCGGGACCGACGCGTACAAGGCATACATGAACGCGATGATGGCGGCGTGGCCGGACCAGTTCCCCGACCAGTTGGCCATGATCCCGGACCCCTCCGTCGAAGAGATCGTGGACGACCCCAAGCTGGCGGGCTTCACGTACCAGCGTCAGCAGTGCCAGCGCTGCCATGTCGGAGTCAAGGGCCGCGAGCGCCGCGGCGACTATCGCGGCATGGGTTGCTCATCGTGCCATGTGCTGTACGGCAACGAGGGGATCTACGAGGGCAATGATCCCACCGTCGACAAATCCGAAGTCGGACATATGCTCTCCCACCGAATCGTCGGGACCCGCAAGGCGGGCCGGGGCATCCCGGTCGAGACCTGCAACTCGTGTCACAACCGTGGGAAGCGCATCGGCGTGACGTACCAGGGCCTCATGGAGTTTCCGTACGGAAGCCCATACGACGGGGAGGGCAACAAGCAGGAGCCGCTGCACACGAAACAGTACCTGTTCATCTCGGATGACCTGCACCACCAGCAGGAGAGCCGGGAGGGGAATCCGAGCGGCGGCATGCTCTGCCAGGACTGCCACACCACGATCGACATGCACGGCGATGGCAACATCGCCGGCACGACCTTGGCCCAGGTGGAGATCGAGTGCGCCGACTGCCACGGGACGCCGGACAGCTATCCGTGGGAGCTCCCGCTCGGATTCGGCGAGGAGTTTGGCAAGGCTCTTACCGGCTCCCCAAGGGGTCTGGCCGAGCAGGTGCTGAGGGAGACGGCCGGCTTCGCCACCGCCTACGACGCCCGTGACGGCCATCTCCTCACGGCGCGCGGGAACCCCTTCGGCAACGTCGTGCGAGACGGCGACGACGTGATCCTGCACTCGGCGTCCGGGACCGACTTCAACGTCCCGGTGCTGAAACAGATCTCCCTCGACGGCGCGTGGCAGAGCGAGGAGGCGCAGGTGGCCATGGTGGAAGTGGAATCGCACGCCGATCGCCTCGAGTGCTACGCGTGCCACGCCTCCTGGGTGCCGCAATGCTACGGCTGCCACGTGCAGGTCAACTACGGAGTGGACGCAGAGGGCAAAGCCTACACGGACGTAGACTGGGTAGCCTCGGGTAACGAGCACACCACGGACGGTCAAACGGCGGAGTCCACGCTGGGACTCGCCGGCCTGAAGAGCCCGGGCAAGGTCTTCGAGTCGCGCTCCTATCTCCGCTGGGAGGACCCAGTCCTGGGGATCAACGGCGAAGGCCGCGTGACACCGCTGATGCCCGGATGCCAGGTGGTGTTCACGGTCATCGGACCCGACGGCGAGACGGTCACCTTGAACCAGATCGCCAGGGTCGAGGACGAGGCCGCCGCGGCGGGTCAGCAGCACGTGCCGCTGGGGATCGACATGGCGCCGGTCCAGCCGCACTCGGCGCAGCGCAAGGCGCGGACGTGCGAGTCCTGCCACAACAACCCCAAGGCGCTGGGCTACGGGATTTCGGGTGGCGTGTTCCAAACGCGCTACAGCCAGCCCATCGTCGAGGATCTCGTGGATGCCGCGACCGGTGAGCCGATCCCGGAGAACTTCCGGGTTCAGATCCAGTCGATTCCGAATCTGGACTTCGACTGGTCTACCATCGTCAATCGTGAGACCGGCGACCAAGTGGCCACCGTGGGCACGCACTGGCCGCTGTCCCGCGCGCTGAACGCCGAAGAGCGGTCCCGGCTCGAGCGTACGGGACTCTGCATGGGGTGCCACAGGGAGATGCGGAATCGCGATCTTTGGAGCAGCATCTCCACCCCGGGCCGGCTGGACAACGACGCCCACATCGAACTCATGAACCGTCTGCTGCAGGCCGAAGCCGGCGGCGGGCGCCAGAATCAGTAGGAAGAAGGGGGCAGCGCTGGCTCCCGACACCGAACGGCGGACGGGTGGCCCCCGCGGGCTGCTCGTCCCCGTCCTCACGCTCTCGGTCCTCTTCGCCGCCTGCGAAAATGAGGACCGAACCCCATCGCCGCGCCCCGACGAGACCGCGAGTCCCACCGTTGAATCTCTGACCATCGACGACCGGTTCCGTATGGGGTTGGCGCAGTTCCAAGCCGGAGAGACCAGGCTGGCGTTGCGGTATTTCGCGGAGGTCCTGGCCGCTGATTCGACCCGGGCGGACGCCTACGACGCCATGGCCAGTGCCCACGGGATGCTTGGCAACCAGGTGGAAGGCCTCCTGGCTTCGGAGGCGGCCGTCCGCCTCGCCCCGGAGAACCCGGCCTTCCTCTCGAACCGGGCCCAGGCGTACCGACGGTTCGGGCGCGACGACGACGCTCTCGCCGACCTGGACCGAGCTTTGGCGCTGGAACCGGGGTTCGTGGCAGCTCTCTTCAATCGCGGTTCACTGCGGTTTCAGCGCGGGGATTATGCCGGGGCTTTGGATGATTTTTCCGCCGCGATCGCGGCGGACCCCACGTCTGCGCCCCCCTACTTCAATCGCGCGGTGACCCAAGAGGCCCTGGGAAGGCTGGAGGAAGCCAAGCGGGATCTGGAGGCGTTCCTCCAGCGCACCGATCAGGAGCAGGGCGCGGAGATGGCACGTCAGCTCCTGCGGCGGTGGGACGACTGACGGTCTTTGTAGACCCCGGGACCAGCGAGCCCGACCATGAGCCAGGAAGCGTGGGATCCCGTGGGGTTGAGGGACAGGATCAATGGCTACCCCCCCTACGTCGGCGCGCGGATCGAGGTCACGCACATCGCGGCGGACGCAAGTGAAATCCGCGTGCGCATGCCGCTGGTCGAGAGCAACACCAACCTCGTCGGGACGCACTTCGGCGGGAGCCTCTACGCGATGGTGGATCCGCACCTGATGATCCTCCTCAAGCAACGGCTCGGGCCCGAGTACGTAGTCTGGGACCGGGCGGCGACGATCGACTTCCTTCGCCCCGGGAAGGGCACGGTGCACGCTACCATTCTGGTGACGGACGAGGAGGTGGAGGCCATCCGGTCGGCCACCGAGAGCGGCGGGAAGGACCTGCCGGAGTGGACGCTCGCCATCTCCGACGACGAGGGCGAGGTCGTGGCCACGGTTCTGAAGACGCTCTATGTGCGCAGGCTCGAGCGTGCCTCCGACCCGCGTGGCGCTTCGGGAGCCGTAGAACCGTAGGCCGGAGGATCCGTTAGCCGGACGCCGCCCGCCCGGTCGCCTCCTGCACCGGAATCCGGAAGATTACCGTGCGCGAAGGCGTCGGATCGTCATCGGTCAGCGCTCCCGGCACCAGGTGACGCAGCAACTCCACCGCGCGCGACCACAGCACGCCCTGCGCGCCGGGCTGATCGGAGGGGATGCGGTGAAACCCTCCGTGGACCACCACGCTGCGCCAGTCGAACATGGCGTCTATCTCGTCGACCTCGACCGCGACCCAGTAGTCGCGCGCGAGGGCGGTCAGCTTGGTGCCCGGGGCGGTCCGGCCGTACAGCGTGTTGTCGGCGTACACGTAGTGGATCGGCTCGATGTCGACGCGGCCGTCGAGGATGTAGGCCAGTCGCGCGACGCTGTTGCGGGAGAGCACGGCGTCGATCTCGGCGCGCTCCAGCCCGCGGAAGGTGGGCCGCGAGGTCACGGCGAGCGCGCTCCCAGGATCTCCGGCCGGAGGTCCTCGGTGAGGTACGCCGCCACCGCATCGATCTCCCGCGCCGAGATGCCCGCGATGCCCCAGGTAGGCATGCCCGCCTGGTGACCCGTGAAGATCTTCCTGCGCAGGGCCATCGGGTCGGCCGCCAGGGGCCAGTCGGGCCCCACCAGGGTGGGCACGTCCAACTCATTGGCGACCGCGTACTCGGTCATCCCCTCGCCCAGCGTGCCGTGACAGCGGCGGCACTCCGCCGCATACACCGCGTTGCCCTCCTGCAGCCGCTGCAGGGAGTCGGGCCAGGCGATGGTATCGAACAGCGCGAGGTCGAAGCGCTCGTCCGCCGCCTCTACGCGCTCGGCACGCGAAGGCGGCTCGAACTCGGGCTCCGTGCACCCCGCCGCGGACGCCAGCGCGATGACCGGCGCCACGCGGCGGAGAAGGCTGGAAAGCCAGGTGGGCGTTTCGCTCGAATTCAAGGCCCTTCGTTCTCCCCGTGAATCAGGCTCGCTCCCGGCGCCAGTTCTCTGGTGCGCTCCAGCGCCTCTGAGGCCGCCTCCTCGTTGCCCAGCGCGCGCTCGGCCATGAACACGCCGAACCACGCCGCCGTGGAGGCGGAATCCACGGCGAGCGCCGCGCGGTACTGGTCGCGGGCCTCAGAGAAATCGTGCGCTCGGTAGGCGGCGTTGCCGCTGTCCAGGTGCTCCACCAATTCGGGCGGCATGGAGGCCCGCGTGCTCTCCGCCGCCGCGGGGTCGATGGATCGTGTCTGTTGATCGTCGGGCCGGCAGCCCAAAACAGCAAGGAGCACCGCCAGGCCCATCGCGGTTGCCTTCATGGGGCACCTCCGATCGGGTTGCGGATGTGACATTCCAGGCAAACGCGACCATTGCGCGCTGCCGCCCGCTCGGCGTCGAAGTCGGCGCGGTGGGGGTTGACCCCAAAGGTGCCGAGCTCGGAGTGGCACCGGACGCAGTCCTTCTGGACATGACAGCCGGCGCAGCTCTCCAGCGTCTGTCGGGCGGCTTGCCCGTGTCTCAGGAGCCAGAGCGGCTCCGCGTCATGGAACTCGAGGCCAGGACGGCCCTGCGCCACCAACCCGGCCTGCGCGTGACAGTCGCGGCAGAAGCGCGCAGCGTCGTGGCAATTCTGGCATTCCAGCCGCGCGGCGTATGCGTCGAACGCGTGCCGCGAGGCGAAGTTGGGCTCATGATAACCGGGGTCGGCCGGTGCGTTGTGACAGTCCTCGCAGCTTACGCGGGCATGGCAACCCGCACATGAGGCCGGATCGGCCGCCGCGTCCGCGCCGTGCCCTACGGCGAACTCCTGGAACAGGTGCGACGCCGGCTCGGTCCGCTCCACTGGAGCCCCGGGCGCAGCGACGGCGGCGGCGTGTGCCAGCGTTTCTACGGGCCCCGAGCCGCCGTCCTGGTGGCACGTAGTGCAGCTTTGCCGTGTGTGGCACGCGCCGCACTCCGCCACCGAAGCGGTCGTGCCGTGCTCGTCGAGCCAGTAGGCGCCCTCGTGGTCCGCTGGCGTCGGATACGCCGCGGGCTCCGGCGGGAGTGGCGCGGCCGGGGCGGCCGCGACCGCGGCGATCACGCCGCCCTGATCCGGCGAGACGTGGCAGCTCGTGCAGCGCTCGCGGGTGTGGCAGGTGGCACACTCCGTGGGCGCGGCATCCGCCGCGCTGCCGTGCCCTTCCTCCAGGAACCCGGCCCCCTCGTGGCTCGCGGGCTCTGGCAGGCCGAGCGCCCGAGCGAGCGGGGCGCCGGGGTCGGCGAGCGTGCGGTGGCAGTCCGCGCACGCGGCGCCCTCCAGGTGCTCGTCGGCCTCGTGCGCGTGACAGCCGAGGCAGTCCGCCGCTGCCTCCGCCGCGCGCACGTCCATCCGCTCCGCGCCGGGATCCGCGTGACAGTCCGCGCACGCCAGGGCGTCCTCCGCGTCAACCTCGGCGTGCGCCACGTGGTCGAAAACCAGCAGGGATGGCGCGGCCGCCGGGGGCGCCCAGTCCACCGGATCGAGCTCCTCGCCGTCGTGGCACCGCGCGCACAGTTCGGGCTCGGGCATGGCCGTGGCGAGGTCGCCGGTCTCGACGCCGCCGTGGCAGCCGGAGCATACCGGAAACAGGCCGGCGTGCTCGTCGTGCAGGAACTCATCGGCGGCAGCCCAGGCGCCCGCGCGCGCGGCCAGCGCCGCGCCCGCGAACAGCACGAGAGCGGCCAGGGCCGCCGCTGGAGCCGCGCGCACCCTCATCGTTTGGCGCCCGGGTCGCGGCCGAAGCGGATGCGCAGGCCGCTCCAGCCGCGCAGCTGGGTCCAATCGAACGCGCCGGGCCTGTCGTCGAAGGTCTGGCGGAACGCGTCCAGGCCAGCGGTGAACTCCGCGGACGACGTCACCTCCCAGGCGGCGTCGGCGCCGCCCGACCACACCACGCCTTCCCCGATTCGGAACTCGCGGATCTGCTGAAACGCAGCCGCTCGCAGCGCGACGGTCAGCCGCTCGTGCGCGCGAAACGCCACGCGCCCGCTGCCGTTGGAGCGGAAGGCGCCGACGCCGTTCTCCCAGGCGTAGGAGAGGCGTGCGTCCCAGCGCTCCGCCCACGCGGACCCCACGCTCGCCGAAAACCTGAGCACGTCGTCCTCGAGGGGATCCAGAATCAGGGGCGCCTCGGCGTCCCCGTAACGGCGGTACGCGGCCGACGCGGCCAGGGTCGTGCCTGGCCGGGCGGCCCAGCTCGCCGAAACCTCACCCTCGTGGTAGGCCACCGGAGAGAAAAAGCCCCAGATGGTCCACAACTCGAAGTAGGGCACGTAACGCCTTCCCGTGGCGACGACCCGCAGAGACGCGCGCGGCACCGCCACAGCGGCGGACAGCGACGCCTTGCCCACGCGCCCGAAGGCGAAGTCGTAGTCGAGCGCTCCGCTCAGCCGCACCGAGCCGGGCAGCGCCAGGCGGGCGTCCACGCTGCCACGCTCCGACAGCAGAACGGACCGGTCCGATAGGATTTCCCGCTGGTAGCGAGCCGACAGCGCGGCTCCGGGCCTCGGCTCCCCGCCCAGCGAGGCGCCGATGAGGTAGGCGTCACGGCGCGGCGCGAAGTCGTCCACGCCCGCCAGGATCTCGTCGCGGGGCTCCTCCAGTCCCCTCGCCAGGCTCCGGCCGCCGTAGACGCTCGCCGTGAGCCTCCGCACCGGGTCGGCGCGCACCTCAGCGCCGTCGTATCCGGAGGAGCCGAGCCCGCCCAGCGCGCGCAGCCGGCCCGCGCGGGCTCGAATCGGGCCGCGGTCGAGCTCCAGGTACGCCAGCATCGCGTCGAAATGGTCTCCGGTGCGCGGCAACGCGAAGCTACCGCCCGCGTCCCAACGACCCCGCAGCAGCGCGGTGGCGCTGAGGCCGCGGACTCCCAGGCCCCAGGCGGTCACGGAGAGATCCTGCGTCACCCCCCAGGCGTCTTCTCTGCCGCCCTGGCCCAGCACCGTGCACGGGCCCACCAGGGGACAGTCGGCGACCTGGCCGCGGAACTCGGGCCGCCCTCCTACGCCCAGGGTGATGCTGTCGCGCGGCACCGTGTCCCGGACCAACGGGCGCACCTGCCAGTACCGCGCGGTGGTCGTGGCGTGGCCCCGCGCCGCCTGGCCGGCGGCCGCGCCCGGCGTCGCGAGCGCCGTCATCCACGCCACCAGAGCCACTAGCGGCGCCGCGCGGAGGGGATTGAGCGCTGGCGACGCTGACCGCTCGCCGGCGCCCGCGCCTTCCGGATCGAGCGGGGCGCTCACCTGGCCGCCCCCGCCGCCGAAGGCGCGGCGCGCAACAGGACGGCGTGGTTCTCCTGCCCGAGCGCGTGGCACTCCGCGCAGGCCTGATCGGGTTCGTGGTCCTCCAGTTCCTGGTGGCAGGCCAGACAGGCAGGCCGGGTGGTCTCCGGAGTCGCCGGGAACAGTTCCGCGGCGTGGCACCCCGAACCGCCGCACGTCAGGTGCACGGCCTCGACGGGGTGGGCGCTCTCGGGAGCCTCCAGGTGGCAAGCCGAGCAACGGATGTCGGGCGTGTGGTGGTCCTCGTGGCAGTCGCCGCAACTTGCCTCCGTGGAGGGCCTATCAGCGCCGCCGGCGTGGCAGTCGCCGCACGTCTGCCGCTCGTGCGGTCCGTGGTCGAAAGCGAGCGCGCGCGCAGACGGCGTGGCGGCGGCGATCGGGATCGCGAGCACCCGAGAGAGCGTCGCTTCGCCGCGCAGGCGCACCGCGGGGTGGCACGCCGCGCAGTCGCTCGCGACCGGCTCGGCGTGGTGGCAGGAGCGGCAGTCGGCCACGGCGCGCACGGTGACCTGGCCGTGAGACTGCTCCGAGGAATGACACTCTTCACAGTCCACCGTGGCATGCTGACCGTGGGTGAACGTCGTATCCGCCTGCGCCTCGGCTCCGAGCGGCGCCCCCTGCTGATCGTCGCGGCTGGGAGTCTGGGCGCTCGCCGGAGCCGGCCCCAGGAGCCGCAACACGCGATCGAGCAGAGCTGTCGGGCGGGGGTCCCCGCCCGGCGGAGGAGGAGGAACGGCGCGCGCGTCGGGATCGACGTGACACGCGACGCAGTCCGGCTCCACCAGCTCGCTGTCGTGAGCCGCGTGACAGAGCGTGCACTGCTCCAGGACGCCTTCCTGCAGCCCTCGATGCATGGGCGTCGTGGTGTCCGAGGCCGCGTGGCAGCCGGCCTCGCCACACGTGGCCACGGCCTCGGCCGGGGTGGTTTGTTCGTGCGGGTCGTGGCACGCGCCGCACGCGCCCCCGTGCGGCTCGGTGTCCGGTATGTCGCCCACCAGACGCCGCATGGCGTGGCAACTCAGGCACTCCGCCTCCCTGGGCTGCAGCTCCGGGTCGGGCGCGTCTGCGGCGAGCTCGGTGGGCCGCGTGAACTCGTGGCACGCCACGCAGTGGATGGTGAAGTCGCCCATCGTGCCCAGCTTGACGCGCGTGTCCTCGTGGCACCCCGACTGGCCGCAGGTCTGGTCGGTGGCCGCGAACTCGTGCACCGAGCTGGAATGGCACCCCACGCACTGGAGTCCCACCACGGCGCTGTCCTGGGACTCGAAGTGAACCCGGTGCCCGGTGGATGCCGCTATCTGGCGCCAGGCGTCCGGGTCCCCCTCGACGTGGCACGACTCACATTTGTCGTTGGGCACCTCGGCGTGAACCCCCAGGCTGTCGGGGTTCTCGATGATCTGCGTGAGGCCCATCTGGGACCGCGACACCAGATCGGGCTTGTGACACGCCTTGCAGCCCAGCCCTCGGTGCGCGCTCTCGGCGAACTGCTCGTAGGGCTCGCGCATGAGGTGGCACGACAGGCAGAACTCGTTGTCGTGCTCGATGTAGTCCCAGGTCCGATAACCGAAGACGGCCGTGGCGATCGCACCGATCACCACGGCCGCTCCCAACGACAGCGCCGCCCAGCGCGGCAAACGGGCTAGCCGCGCCGCGAGCCTACGGGCTAGCCCCGCTGCCACCGGGCGGAGCTACAACTCTGACGGCGGAGAAGCCGGCATTTAAGGGTACGCGTCCTGGACCGCAACAATGCTTGCCGCCAGCAGAGCGCGCATCAGGAACGGGTTGTGGACCGTCGACCCCGCGACGCGCATGAGCGGATCCACCCGGTCCGCGCCGGGGAACACCGCCAGCGCGTAGTTGAAGAACGCGCCTTCCGCGGTCGTGAACGTCGGGTCCGTCGGGTCGATCTCTCCACCCGCTGCCTCGAGGTTCGGGTCCACCGCCAGGAGCAAGGTGTGCAACGTCTCCGCGTCGTTGAGAATGTCCTGCGCGATAGTACGCAGGATGTTGGGAATCACCGCGAGGTCGTGGCACGCCTCGCAGCCCGCAAACGTCCGCGATGTACCGTCCAGGTCGCAGTCGCCCGCCTGCGGCACGCCCTGAGCGTCCACGCACGGGATGGCCGTGAACATGTGCCCGGTCGAATTGAAAATGAAGTCGCCCGTCTCCTGATCCGTCACGGTGAACGAAACCACGTGACACGTCGCGCACAGCGCGCCGTTGGCCTCGCTGCCGTGCGACGCACGGATCAGACCCTGGTCGATGTCGGCCCCGGGCGGGAACCACCCCGCTTCGCCCTCCAGGAGAGCCGTCTCCGGCGAGTGCGGCTCCAGGCCGTGGCTGGAATTCGGATCCGGATTGGTACGCCGATCGTGACAGCGCGCGCACAAGTGCAACGAAACATCGGTTGTCTGAACCGGGAACCGGAGCTGCCCGTCGAAGGTCCCGTCGTGCGGATCGTGGCACACCGCGCACACGATCGGCTGGTGCTCGGCGGCGTCCTTCTCCAGGTACTCGTCCCGCACGCCGAACGCCTGGAGCGCTCCCTGGCCGCGGTGGCAGCCCGCGCAGTCCTCGCGCCCCGCCGCGAAGCTCACCACGCCGGAGTGCTTGGAGGCCTCCCATTCCTGGATGAACGGGTGATGGTTGCCAGAGTGACACTCGGCGCACCCCACGGCCGGGTCGGACCCGACGGCGATGGACGCGATGGGCTGGGAAGCGTCCGGGTTGGTCACGTGCTCCAGTCCGGGCCCGTGGCACGCCTCGCATTGCACGTCGTGGTAGCGGCTGTCCTGCACCGCGTTGTAGCCGGACGCCACGTCGAGCGAGTTGCCCTGGTCGTTGGTGGTATGGCAACCCTCGCAGAACGCCTGGGCGCCGCCGCTGGCCTGCAGACCGTCCCAGGCGTCGGCGTGGCCGGTCAACTCCCACTCGGCCTGCTGGCCAACGTGACAGTTGCCGCACACGGTCAGCTTGTCGGCCTCTTCCGTGTATCCGATGAATGCCCCGGAGCCCTCCGGTGGGTCCTCGAAGAGAACCCGGTCACGAAAGACGATCGTCTCGTCCGTGCAGGAGGTCATCAGGCCTCCCGCTACGACTAGCAGGGCGAGGATGCGCAGGGTGATCCTGTGAGGCTGGGTCATGAGATCTCCTCGACGGGTCGCGATTGTAAACGAAAGCTAGGCGCCGAGCGCTGTCCGGGCCAGTCGGGAGATTCCTCGACATGGGGGGCCAAACCCCCACACGTGACGCGCGCTTCCCGGCTGGACCGAACGTCCTGCCGCCTCCATCCTGTGGTGTGTCTCATACCGGAGAACCACCATGGAAGCGACTCCTTTTTCTATGCGTGTCTTGATGCCCGTTCCCGTCGACGAGGCGGAAGGACGCGTGCGCGACGCCTTGGCCAGCGAGGGGTTCGGGGTCCTGGCGCGCATCGACATCGATACCGCGCTGCGAGAGAAGATCGGCGCCGAGATAGGCGACTACCGCATCCTGGGCGCGTGCAACCCGCCCCTTGCGGAGCGCGCGCTACGCGCGGAGCCCGGCATCGGCGTCCTCCTGCCGTGCAACGTCGTCCTGCGGCGGGCGCCCGGGGAGGACGGTACTATCGTGGAAGCGATGGACCCCGTTGCGGTCATGCGGACCGCGGGGGACGAGACCTTGATCGAACTCGCACACGATGTCCGCAGCCGCATGGAGAAGGTGCTCGAACGGGTCGCGCCCGGCCATTCGTAGCCCGGACGGGCCGTGACCGTAGGCCGGCCGGCAGCGGATGCGGCGGGCGGGCGGGCGACGGCCACCGCCTTCCCGCCCCTCGCCCGATGGCACGCCGTCGACGTCCGCGAGACGCTCGCCCTGCTATCCTCCTCCGAGACCGGCCTCTCCGACGCCGAGGCGCGCCGTCGGCTCGCTATCGTTGGCCCCAACCGCATCCCCCGCAGCCCTCCGGTCACCGCGTGGAGAGTCCTGGCGCGCCAGCTCCGCAGCGTGGTGGTCGGGCTCCTGGCGATCGCGGCGCTCGTCGCGCTCCTCATGGGGGAGCCGATCGAGGCCGGCGCGATCGGCGCCGTGCTGCTGATCAACACGGGCCTGGGCTTCTTCGTGGAATTGAAGGCCACGCGAACGATGGAGGCGCTGCTCCGCTACCAGGCCGTCGCCGCGTCCGTCGTGCGCGGCGGTCGAACCCAGGAGATAGACGCCGCCGACCTGGTGCCGGGCGACCTGGTCGTGCTCCAGGCGGGAGACTCGGTGCCCGCGGACGCCCGGCTGGTCGAGGCCGTCGAGCTGCGTACGGGCGAAGCGGCGCTGACGGGGGAATCGATGCCGGTCGGCAAGGACGCCGAGGCCGCGCCGGAGGAAGCCCCGCTGCCCGACCGACGCAGCATGGTGTACGCCGGCACTACCGTCGCCAGCGGATCCGGGCGCGCGATCGTGGTCGACACCGGCGCCGGCACCGAACTGGGCCGGATCGGCGGCCTCCTGGGAGAAATCGAGGCGGGCCGCACGCCGCTCGAGGAGCGGCTGGACGCCCTGGGACGGAAGCTCGTTTGGGTGACGCTGGGCGTCGCAGGGGTCGTCACCGCGCTCGGCTGGGCGCGCGGGCTCTCGCTTCCCCTCATGCTGGAGACGGGGGTCGCGCTGGCCATCGCCGCCGTGCCCGAGGGTCTGCCGGCCGTGGCGACGATCGCGCTCGCGGTGGGCATGGGTCGGATGGCCCGGCGCAACGCGCTGGTGCGGCGCCTGCACGCGGTGGAGGCGCTGGGGTCCACCACGGTTATCGGCGCCGACAAGACCGGCACCCTGACGGCCGGAGAGATGACCGTCACCGAGTTGCTGTTGGACGACCGAGAAATTGCGGTGAGCGGTGAGGGTTTCACCCCGGTGGGCGAGTTCCGCGAAGGCGGGACAGCGGTGGACCCCGCCACCGACCCTGTTCTGCGCCGCGCGCTGACCATCGCGCGCCGGACCGCCCGGGTGCAGATCGGCCGAGACGCGGCCGGCTGGTCGGTGCGCGGCGACCCCACCGACGCCGCGCTCGCGGTGCTGGCCGAAAAGGCCGGCCTCCAGGACGCAAGCGCGCCCTCGGACGAGCCCAGCGCGGAGCTTCCGTTCGACACCGCGCGGCGGTACTCGGCCTCGTTCCACGACGGGAACGGCGAGCTGCGGGCCTTCGTGAAGGGAGCCCCGGCCGATGTCCTGGAGCGGTGCGCCCGGGTCGGCGTGGGAGGCGGCACCAGGCTCCTCGATGGCGCGGAGCGCGACCGCATCCTGGCCGCGAACGCCGACCTGGCCCGGCGAGGCATGCGCGTGATCGCTCTCGCCGACGGTCCGGTCGAGGGAGCGACCGACGCGGCCGTCCGGGACCTCGAGTTCGTGGCGCTGGCGGGCATCACCGACCCGCCCGCCGAGGGCGTCGCGGAGACCGTGCGGATGCTGTCGGAGGCCGGCATCCGTACGGTGATGATCACGGGCGACCAAGCCGCTACCGCGGCCGCCGTGGCCACCCAGCTGGGTCTCCCCACGAGCGCAGCGGCGGTCGTCGAGGGAGCGGCTCTCGAGGGCATGTCCGAGGAGGAGTTCCGGCGGCGCGGGTCGGGCGTCAGCGTGTTCAGCCGAGTCAGCCCGAAGCACAAGCTCGACATCGTGCGTGCGCTCCAGGCCGACGGCGAGATCGTCGCCATGCTAGGCGACGGCGTGAACGACGCCGCCGCGCTGAAGCAGGCCGACGTGGGTGTGGCGATGGGCCTGCGCGGTACCGACGTGGCGCGCGAGGTCTCGGCCATCGTGCTACAGGACGACCGGTTCCCCACGGTCGGAGCGGCGGTGGAGGAAGGCCGCGTGATCTTCGACAACATCCGCAAGTTCATCTACTACCTGTTCAGTTGTAATCTGGCGGAGGTGTGGGTGATCTTCGCGGCGGGTATCGCCGGGCTACCGCTCCCGCTCCTCCCGCTCCAGATCCTGTGGCTGAACCTCGTTACCGATACCTTCCCGGCGCTGGCGTTGGCGCTCGAGCCGGGGGAGCCCGGAATCATGCGTCGTCCACCCCGAGCCCCGGAGGCGCCCATTCTCACCGGCAGATTCATCCGTAGTATTTCCTTCTTCGGCGTCCTGATCACGGTCTCGACGCTGGCCGCCTTCCTGTGGGGGCTCCGCTCCGGGGGCCAGGGCTACGAGCACGCCGTTACGCTGTCCTTCATGACGCTGGCGCTCGCGCAGCTCCTGCACCTGGGCAACGCCCGCAGCACCGGAGACGTGCTGGCGCCCTCTCGCGCGGCCTCCAACCCGTACGCGCTGGGAGCCGTGATCCTCGTAGTCCTGCTACAGGTGGCAGCGGTCACCGTGGAGCCGCTCGCCCGCCTCCTTCAGCTCCGCCCCCTGGCGCCAGCGGATTGGGCGCTCGTGGTGGCGCTCGCGGCGGTGCCGGCTGTGGTCGGACAGCTCATTCGGCGGAGTCGCTCCGGGCGCCGGCCCGCCGCGAGCGGGGCCGCATGAGTGGCGGCGCTTCGGCGCTAGCGGGCGCCCTCCTGCTGTTCACGCTGTCGGCCGCGGCGGTCACAGCGGCGGGCACTCGGCTGGCCCGCGAGGGCGACGTCATCGCGGCGCGGACGCGGCTCGGCGGCGTCTGGGTGGGGACCGTATTCCTCGCCATCGCCACGTCGCTGCCCGAGCTGATGACGGGCGTCTCGGCGATCGTGATCGGGGCGGTCGACATTGCAGCGGGGAGCCTGTTCGGCAGCAACATGGCGAACATGCTCATCCTGGCGCTGCTGACGCTCCTGCCGGCGGGCAGCGAGTTGTTCGGCCGGGCGCACAGCGACCACGCGCTCGCGGCGTCGCTGGCGGTGTTGCTGACCTGCATGGCCGGGGCGTTCACGCTCAGCGGCCTGCCCTACGCCGCGCTGGGCGTGGGCGCGGACTCGCTCCTTCTCCTGGCCGCCTACCTCCTCGGTACCAGGGTGCTCTTCCGCCAAAGCGCGATCGCGCGCCAGGCCGCGGCGATCGAGGAGCTCACGCCGCCCTCCGCGGAGGAGCCGATGCCGCCTGAGCGTGGCCTGAGGGTCGCCGCGGCGTGGTTCGTCGGCGCGGCTCTCGTGGTGGCGGTGGCGGCACCGGTTTTCGCCACATCCGCGGCGCGCGTCGCGGAGTTGACGGGCCTGAGCGAGACGATCGTCGGGACGTGGATGGTCGGGCTGGCCACGTCGCTGCCGGAGTTCGTCACGTCGCTCGCGGCGCTTCGGCTGGGCGCCTTCGACCTCGCCGTGGGCAACCTGTACGGCAGCAACGCGGTGAACATGATCATCTTCGTGCCGCTCGACGCAGCGAACCGATCCGGTCCCATCTTCTCGACCGTTGCGCCGGAGCACGCGATCTCGGCGTTCGTCGCCGCCGCCCTCATGGGCCTCAGCCTGGCCGCTCTCGTCTATCGGTCGCGCCGGCGCGCTTCCATGCTCGAGCCGAGCGGGCTGGCGATGATCGCGCTCTACCTCGGCGGCCTGCTGCTCGTCATCTTGCGGAGTTGAGGCCGGCACGCGGAAATCCCCCACCCACGGCGCGGGGCATACCCTACCGACAACCCCCGTCGTTGGGCGCACCTTTGGGAAAGGCCGGGCGGGTAGAGCCTTCCCGCCGGCGAGAGGAGGGAGGCGAATGTACCGAAGCATCCTGCTTCCGTTGGACGGATCGCCTCTCGCGGAAACGGCCGCGCGGCCCGCGCTGGAGATCGCGCGGCGTTGCGGCGCGAGAGTGCACATCGTCCACGTCGCCCTCGACGAGACTCCATTCGGGTGGTCCATGCTGCCGGCCGAGGAAGGAGCCCGCGACTACCTGCAGGGCATCGCGGACCGTATCGGCGTGTCACTGGGAAGGGAGCCACTGCTCACCACGATAAGCACCGGCGGCCGCGGCATGCGCCGTCGCGCCCGCGCGGTCGCCGAGTCCCTGGTCACGTACGCCGAGGTCGAGAGAGTCGACCTGATCGTCATGGCTTCGCACAGGCGGTCAGCCGTGGGGCGGGCGATCGTGGGCAGCGTTGGAGACCTGATGCTCCGCTTGTCGCCGAGACCGGTGCTGTTGGTGGGCGCCGAACCACGCTGGCCGGAGGAGTGGACCTCGACGCCTCCCGGCGTCCTGGTGGCGCTGGACGGATCCGCTCGGGGAGAGAGCGTGCTCGCGCCGGCGGCGGACCTCGCCCGGGGCATCGGCGCCCGACTGATCGTGGCTCGCGTGTGCCAGCCCACGGTGGAGGCCGGTCTGCCCATTCGACTTCTCGGCGCACCCCCGACAGACGACGACGGATCGTGGCTGGCCGACGAGGAGGCGTACCTGGAAGAGGTGGTCGCCGGGTTGGCGGCCGACGACCTGGACGTTACGACGCGGGCCGCCCTGGGCTGGTCGGTGGTCAACGAGATCCTGGCCATCGCCGAAGAGGAGGGAGCCGGCGTGATAGCTCTCGCCGGGTGGGGCACCGGCGGCTTCGGCCGTCTGCTGTTCGGCAGCGTGACGACCGACGCCGTGCAGTCCACCAGTCGGCCGATCCTCGTCGCCCCCACGGGCGATGGCGCCGGCGGCATATCGCGCTCGTTGGTCCACGCGGCTTCCGCCTGCCATCCCGCACCCGATCAGAATGGCGGATCAATCGATGAATGATCCTGCGGCCGTCTCCCTCGCTCGAGATCGGCCCGGCCGCCTGGCGGCGGCGCTGGTGGCCTACGGCCTGCTCGTAATCGTCCTGAGGGCGCTTCCCCTGGGTGGCGCCAGGGAGGAGGGCATGGCGTGGCCGCTCCTGCACCTCATGCTGCTCGTCCCGATCGCCGGCGGCGTGGTACGCGGGAGTCGCTGGGCCAAGGTGGCCGCGCTGGCCGTGCTGGCGCTCGATGTGGTCGCCCTCGTGCCGCTGGTGGCCGCGCTGCTCGCCGGGTCGGCTCGGGCCACGGTGGGCCTGGTAGGCGCAGGCGCAGTGGCGGCGGTGACCATCGAAGCCGTGCTCGCGCTGCTTCTGATACTCGCCTTCGCGGCCTGGTCGCCGACCCGGCGGGCAGCCGGCGGCCGGGCTGAGGACCGGTCGAGCTAGACGGCAGGAGCCAGGCGCGGCCTTCCGGCCTTGAGGATGTTGGCGATCGAAGCGGCGTCTTCGGCGATCACGTCCAGGACATCGTCCAGGGCGAGCACGCCGACGAGATGGCCGTTGTCCCCGATCACGGCCAGGCGCCGAACGCTTTCCTCGCTCATGAGTGCAAGCGCGTCCTCGATGGCCGCCTCACCGTCCACGGTGCGTACCGGGCTGGACATGAGATCGGAAACCTCCACCGTCTGAGGGTCGCGCTCCGCCGCGACGCAGCGCAGCACGATATCGCGATCGGTAAGAACCCCGTGAGGCACCCCTTCACTGGACTCCACGAATACCGTGCCTACGTTCTGGTCCACCATCATGCGTGCCGCGGTGAAGACCGTGTCTTCCGGTCCCACCGTCGCCAGCCGCCGGGTGCATACCTCGCCGACGTTCATTTGGCCTCCTCCTTCCGAAACGGAGCTTCCCACTTCCACTCCCAACATCGCTCTGAGCGCTGCGGGCCGGTGTAGGGGAATGCTTGACGCCGCGGTGGGAGATCGCCGGGAACTTCAGCCCCGGTTCGTGCCGAGCGTCCAGGGGGGAGAGTCACTCGCGGGAAACGAATCCGCGGCGGCCAGATCGACGATGTCCTCGGGGGAACGGCCCAGCACGACGCGGACGGAGTGCGTGCCTCCATCGGACGTCAGGGGGATCCCTCCAGCGGGCACCTCGGCCCCGTCGAGATGGACCGACACGACCCCCCTGGAAACGTGTTCCGGGTTCAGCACGTCGATCTCCCAGCGGGTGCCGTCACGTTTGTGGACGATCGAAAAGCCGTTCCACGAGGCCGGGATGCAGGGGTCAATGTGGAGGTGGCCGGCCCGCGGCCGCAGGCCCAGGATCCACTCCAACCCCAATCTGCGTAGCCAGGCGGCCGCTCCCGTGTACCAGGTCCACCCACCACGTCCGACGCGCCCCGCACCCGAGTGCACATCCGCGGCGACGACGTACGGCTCGACCCGGTACGTTGCGGCGTCCGCGGGGGTAGCCGCGCGTACGACCGGATTCAATGCCCGGAAAACCTCGTGCGCACCCTGGCCGTCGCCGAGCTCCGCCAACGCCAGCCCGACCCAGGCCGCCGCGTGGCTATACTGCCCGCCGTTCTCGCGTGCACCGGCCGGGTAGTCCTGGATATAGCCCGGGTCGGGCACGGTCCGTTGGAAAGGCGGCGCCAGCAGGAGCACCAAGCGGTCAGCGCGCCGAACCAGTCGCTCCTTCACGGCGCGCAGGGCGACCTTGGCGCGGTCGGGACGTGCCCCCCCGGAAAGGACTGCCCACGACTGGGTGAGCGAGTCGATCTGGGCCTCGGTGCCGTCCGTGGATCCGATAGGCGAGCCGTCGTCGAAGAAGCCCCTCCGATACCACGCGCCGTCCCACGCGGCCGCCTCCAGCGCCTGCGCCAGCCGGCTGCGCCGCCTCCGCCACGCGCGCGCCCGCCCATCGTCGCCCCTCGCTGCGCAGACGGGAGCGAAGTCGCCGGCCACGCGGTACAGGAACCAACCCAGCCAGACGCTCGTACCCGTTCCTCCCGCGCCGACCCTGTCCAGCGCGTCGTTCCAATCGCCCGACCCCATCAGCGGGAGCCCGCGCGGTCCTTCCGTCCAACCGCGCTCGATGGCCCTGACGCAGTGTTCGTAGACGGAATGCGCCTCGGGGGTGGACGGAAACAGGTCGTACCGGTCGCCCTCGTCCTCGGCGAGCTCGGGTCCCATCAGGAACGGAACGCGCTCATCGAGGATCCGGCGGTCGCCGGTCGCGCTCAGATACTCCGATACGACGAACGGCAGCCACAGCAGGTCGTCGCTGCACCGGGTACGGACGCCGCGGCCGGTGTCGGGGTGCCACCAGTGCAGGACATCCCCCTCGCGAAACTGCTGGGCGGCGGCGAGCAGAATCTGGGACCGCGCGAGCCGCGGCTCATCCAGCAGGAAGGCGAGCACGTCCTGAAGCTGATCCCGAAAGCCGAACGCCCCACCCGGCTGATACAGCGCCGCCCGCCCGTACAGGCGACTGGAAAGCGTCTGATAGGCCAGCCACCCGTTCAGCATCAGGTTCATGCTCTCGTCCGGAGTCTGGACCGTCGTGCGCCCGAGCGTGGCCGCCCAGAAGCGCTCGACACCCTCCAGCGACCGTCTCAGCGCACCGGGTCTTCGGAAGTGGTTCAGGACGCGGCGGGCCCCGCGATCGTCGGGCGCGCTACCGAGCACGAACGCCACGCGCTTGGCCTCTCCCGGCCCGAGGTCGACGTGGATCTGGAGCGCGCCGCAGGGATCCAGACCCGCGCCGAACGTGCCCGCCAGGCCCAAACGGCTCAACGCGGCCGGCCGCGCCGCGCCGCCGTCGTCGAGGAACTCCTCCCGGTCCGCCGTGGCGCCGTGTACGCGCTCCGTGGACCCCAAGAAGGCAACGCGCCCAGCAGCCTCGGGCGTCCACGCTTGGTATGCGAGTATCGCGTCGGCGTCGGGATCGAGTCGGGTGCGGATGTGGGGGGCCGTCCAGACAGGATCCGAGCCCAGGACCCAGCGCGCGTAGTAGGTGCAGGTCAGCCTTCTCGGCCAGTCCCCGAGGTTCCGCAGCTCCACTTGGATAACCTTCGCCGACTCCTCCCTGTCCACCCAGATCGTGACGCTCTGGTCCAGGGCGTGGGAGCCATGCTCGAAGACCGTGGAGCCCCAACGGTGCCGGACGACGTAGGGCGCGGAAACCCCCGCGGGCGCCGGCATTGGGCTCCACACGCGACCCGTTTCCTCGTCTCTCACGTACAGCGATTCGCCGGTCGGATCGGTCACGGGGTCCCCAAACCACGGCGTCAAGCGGCTCTCCGAGCTGTTTTCGGCCCAGGTGAACCCGGCCCCGGACTCGGAGACAGTGCAACCGAAGCGCGGATTCGCCAGCACGTTGATCCACGGGGCCGGCGTCGACGCGCCGGGCTCGAGTCGGATGACGTACTCCCTGCCGTCCTGGGCGAACCCACCCAGGCCGTTGTCGAAGCGCAGGTCCTCTCGAGGTGCGACAGCCGCGCCGTCCTCGGCGGCTGAGCCGAGAGGCCGGCGAGCCGGAACGAACGGCGGAAGCGGCGCCGGGGGAGCCGCGCGGAGCGCCAGGAGTTGGCCCTCGACCGATCTCGAGGCGTCGATCGTAACCGCCGCCGCGCGCTCCAGCCGCCTTCTCTGCTCCGGCGCGATCCGGGATGTCTGCACGTGGACCACCCTCCCGGCCCGCGTCAGGCGGGAGCCGAGCCCGATCGACTCGGCCGCGCGATCGAGCGCGGCCTTCAGCGGTGGGCTGTATCCGGTGCTGGCATCGTCCAGGATGACCGTGTCCAGGCGCACTTGGCGGCCAGCCAAGAATACGTGCGCGCGCAGCGCAACGAGTACCTCGTGCACATCGCTTTCTGCGCCTACTCGGACGAGGACCAGCGGGCTATCTCCCGAAAGGCCGAGTCCCCATAGCGCGCCGATTCGTGAGTCGTCTGCGCTTTCGTCCACCCGCCTGCGGCCCGCGTGGTAGGGCCGGGCCAACGCCGACAGGAGCGAAGAGAACGCCTCGGCGAGCCTCGGTGGCGCTCCGAGCTCCTGGAACTCCTCCTCGCTGCGATCGCGTGCGCGCTCGGCGGCCCAGTTCAGGCGATGAGGGGAGCGGAAGCGCTCGAGCAGACTCAGGACGGTGGATCTTTCGGTTCCCGCAGCGGTCAGGAATCCGATTTCTCGCACCTCGCCCGCCGGCAGGTCGAGTTCCCAGGCGAGCACGCAGGCGGGATCGATGGCGTCACCCCACGAGCCCGCCAGGGCCACGTCGCCGTGCAACCCCTTCGGCGCGCGGGCGCTCCCGCCGCGCCCCAGAAAGCTCCCCCGGTCCGTGTCGAAGCCGCGAAACGACGTGTCAGGAGAGAGCGGAACCGCGCTGTGTGCCAGCCAAGCCGCCCCCCCACGCGCGGCGTCCCGGCGCTGGAAGAGCACTGTCTTCGTCGGTTCATCGAATTCGGAGGCGATGAACATCTTGTTGAACGACGGATGTCGACGCTCCGCGGCGGGCTCCGCCAGCGCGATGTCTCCGTAACTGACCACCATGAATCGGCGAGCCGAATCCGACTCGTTCGTCAGCGTCAGCCGGCGTATCTCCAGGGCCATTCCCGGAGCGATCGTGATGCCCAGCCGGGCCGATATGGAGCCACGACGCCGGTGGAACCAAACGCCGTGCGGGCCAAACGTAACCTCGCCCTGCCCGGCCATCGCCTCGGCGGGAGCGGGGGCCGACGTCGGACTCCATACCTCGCCGGTGTCCAGATCCTTCAGGTAGATCCACCACCCGTCGGGACACGCGGCGGAAACGGGCCGCCAGCGGGAGAGGGCCCGCCCCTTCCAACGGAGCCCCCCCGAGCCGTCGGCCCCGATCAGCTCGCTGAACGACCCGTGGCCCAGGACGACCGCCGCGGGGGGGCTCTCCCCGGATCGGGGTTGCCACTCGACCACGGCGTGACGGGTTCGTGCTCTGCGGATGCCCGCCGTATCCGCCGGGCGCGGCCACGCCTGGACGATCGCTCTAGGCGGCACCTGCTCGTACAGCAGAAACTTCGCCGACTCGACCCCGGGGTGGTCCTCGAACCGCCTTCTGATCACCCCGTCAGTGAGATGGTTGTCCAGCGCGGCGAGGATCATGCCCTGGTGATGCGCCATGTAGGTATGGACGATCCGGCCCGGCCGCCCGCGTCGACGCTTCGGAGACCCATAGTCGATCGCGTCGTACAGACCGCACTCCCCCATCATCCCCTCGGCCTGCAGCGCGGCCAGGTTGTCCACGACCGCCGCCGGATCGAGATCGATCGCCAGGACGGACGCGTACGGAGCGACGACGAGCCGTTGTCCGAGATCGGGTGCGAGGCCCAGGTCCGGGACTCCGAACGCGCGATACTGATAGGTGCCGAACGCATCCGTCTGGGCGTAGGCGGATTCGGAGATTCCCCAGGGGATGCCGTTGCGACCACCGAAGGCCCGCTGGGCCTCGACGGCCGTTCGGCAGGCGAGTTCGATGAGGGACCACCGCTCGAGCCGCAGGAAGAGCAGCGGCATGAGGTACTCGAACGCCGTCCCGCTCCACGAGACGAGGCTCACCGTACCGCCCCTGCGCCGGAACGGTCTTCGCAGGTGGACCCAGTGGCGCCCGGGCACGTCTCCCCGAGCGATGGCAATGTAGCTGGCCAGGCGAGCCTCGGAAGCGAGCAGGTCGTAGTGGGATCCGTCGGGCAACCCCGCGGACACATCGTAGCCGATGCGGAAGACCTCTCGGTGAGGGTCGTAGAGGAAGGTGAAGTCCATCTCGGCAAACAGGCGTTCGGCCTCCGTCGCCAGCGCATCCAGGCGGAAGAGGAGGTCTCTCGCGGCGGCCTCGGCGCCCGCCGCATCCGCCTTCCAGCTGTGGATCAAGGATCGGCCGTCGTGCCCGGGGGGGACTCCAGCGCGCTCCATGGCCTGGTCCAGGGACTCCAGCCCGGCCCTCACCAGCCGCGCCCTCTCGGGCAACGCGCGGAGCGACACGGGCTCCCGGGCGAGCGCCGTGAGGTCGGCCCAGTGAAAGTCGGTAACGTGGCCCGAAGCCGCGGAGCGGATCGCCTCTGGAAGTTGCGACGGATAGTCGATCCAGGGAGCGACGAGAACGGCGTCCCGGTGGCAGTGTTCGGCGAGCTCACGCGTCTCGCCCAGCGAGGCACGGAGCCGGCGCAGGGTGGTAGCCGACAGCGCAGTGGGGTCGGCCTCCGCCGCCTCGACCAGGTCGGTCTCGATCGCCGGCACGAGCTCATCCGCCACCTCCGCGAAGGTGGCGCTCCACGGAGCCGACTGATCCCAAGTCTCCACGCCGTCGGCGAACACCTCGAGTCGCCGCACCCAGGCCTCGAGAACGGCCAGCGATCCCTCTTCTGCGGCGTCGGTGAGCTCCTCGGCCAGGACACGCACCGAGTCCGCGAGCCCCCGACGCTCAGCGTCCCGGGGGACGACGCTATCCGGGATGTCCCCTAGCCCACGCGATAGCGTAAGCAGCGAGGCGGCGAGATTGCCGCTGTCGACCGTCGAGACGTACCGGGGCTCCAGCGGCGCGAGATCCTGGGTGCTGTACCAGTTCAGGAAGTGCCCCCGATACCGCTCGAGCCCGGCCAGCGAGTCGAACAGGTTCGACAGCGTCGCGGCGGCTCGCGCCGGGGTGGTATACCCCAGATCCAGACCGCACAGCACGGAGAGCGCGCCGAAGCCGATATTCGTGGGCGAGGTCCGGTGCGCGACGAGCGCCGGCTCCTCCTGGACATTGTCGGGTGGAAGCCAGTTGTCCTGCGGCGTCAGATAGCGCGAAAAATACCGCCAGGTTCGTCTCGAGAGCAGACGCAGCTGGAGCTGCGCGTGCGCGTCCAGGTCACGAGCCGGGAGCCTTCCTTCCTTGCTGGCCGCCTTCAGGATCGCTGGCGAGAGAGTCCACAGGAGCAGCAGGGCGAGGGTGGCGAGCCCCGCCCCGCCGTAGCCCGCGCTCGCCAGCGCCCCGACCACCGCCAGCGCCGGTCCCGGCGCCAGCGCCGCCCACTTACGGCCTCTTCGAACCGTGCTATGCCGCATCCGGGCGGATGTCACCCATTCCAGCCGTCGCCGATTCGTGATGTATACGCGGGTGGTGGCGCGGGCGACGGCGTCTGCCTCGGTGACGGTCTGTGCGGGCAGGAGAGCGAGATTCAGACCCCAGCGAAGGGCACCGGTGAACCCTGACCGCCAGATCGGCCGCCGAAACGAGCCGCGCCGCAGAAGCGCGCCCCAGGTCCTGGATCCGAGGGAGGACAGGATCGCCGGAGCCACGAACAGCGCGAAGAAGACGATCGTCCAGCGCTCGACGGAACCGGGCAGAACCGTCCAACCCGCCACCAGCAGCAGAAGCAGGCTGGAGCCGGTGAGGCTGCGTCGGAGATTATCCGCGATCTTCCAGCGATCCAGCCCGGAGAAGCCGGAGCGCACCCGCTGACCGCTCCGCGACGGCACCCGGCGGCCAAGCCATGGCACCAACTGCCAGTCGCCACGAACCCAGCGGTGAAGCCGATCGAGATACTCGCTGACGCGACCGGGATAGTTCTCCAGCACGACGACATCGGAGATCAGACCGGCGCGGCCGAACAGCCCCTCCAGCAAGTCGTGGCTGAGGATGGCGTTTTCCGGAACGCGACCTTCGGTGCTGCGCTGGAAGGCCGCCACGTCGTACAGCCCCTTGCCGGCGAAAATCCCCTCGCCGAACAGATCCTGATACACGTCTGATGCGGCGTGCGTGTAAAGGTCGAGCCCAAACCCCCTCTGCATGAGACGGGCGAACTGGGTGCGTCGTGCACTGGGGGGCGCGGTTTCCACGCGAGGCTGAAGCACCGTGTAGCCGCTGATAACGGCGCCGTCCTCGTCGAAACGAGCGCGATTGAGCGGGTGAGCCAGGGCGCCGACCAAGCGCGCGGCGGTCCCCTTCGGCAGAAGCGTGTCGGCGTCCAAGGTGAGGACGTATCGGATCGCGTCCAGGCGACCCGGCGACCCCTCGAGAATTTCCAGCGACGAGGGGCGACCGAGGATTCGGTCGTTCAGCTCGACGAGCTTGCCGCGTTTGCGCTCCCACCCCATCCAGCGGTCCTCGACGCCGTTCCAGGTGCGAGCGCGGTGCAGTGCGAAGAATGGTCCCTCGGTGCCGGCTTCGTAGATCCGGTTCAGGCGGGCGACTCCCTCGCGAAGAACGTCCAGGGTCTCGGCTTCGCCCTCGAGGTGCTGCGCGTCGGCGTCCGCGAAATCGGTCAGCAGGGCGAACGAGAACAGCGCGCCGGAGTTGCCCTGATAGTTGATCTCCAGTTGGTGAAGCGCCGCGTGCACGTCGTCCGGGCTGGCTATCAGGACGGGCGTGACGACGAGCGTGCGCGCGTGATCGGGCAGTCGAGCCGGGTGCAATTTGCACAGGCGCCGAGGGGCGGCGATCCGCGCGGTCACCGCGTTGGCCACCGCGACCGCCACCGCGCTCGCGGGGATGGCGGCGAGCACCGTCGCCAACGCGGTCGGTACCCAGCCGCGGCCGAGGGACGTGGGAACGAGCGCGAGGAGCACGGCCAGCGTGACCGCCGCGACGCCGACCATGTAGAGCGCGAAGGCGTGGTTGGCGAGGAAACGACCCAGGCGTACGCGCGCAGGCGCCCGAATTCCCAGGTCGGCCTCGAGGCCGAGGCGAAGGTCGGGATCCATGAGCCAGGCACCGACGTGGCGCTCCTCTTCTCTGGATGCCCGACGGGAGCGGTCGACGGCCGCGCCGGCTAGTTCCGTCTCCTCGCGTGCGCCCCATACCGACATCTCTTCGATCGCGTGGCGGTAACGGTCCCGGGTAGCGAAGTCCGAGCGTCCATAGACTCCGGCCGGCTCGGCGTCCAAAGTGCCGTGCACCAGGCTCGAACTCTCCACGAACGAGCGCCAGTCGACGACGGAGAGGACACGCAGGCTCTCGACGTAGCGCCCAACCGCGTCGGACAGGCTTTCGAGTTCGGAGCTCGGCCGCGAGTCGATCGCCGGGACATGGGCACCACCGAATAGCCGGTGGGTCGCAGCCAGAAGCCTCTCCAACGCCGAAAAACGCAACATCGTCGGCAGCGCCCAGAGCTCGGCCAGCCGAAGCGGCTTGACGGTCTGGTAGTCAGCGAGCCAGTCGGCTGCGGACTCGGGCGAAAAGGGTTCGCCGAGCCCGTCGATCATGTGGGCGGCGATCGCTTGGACCCTCGGCTCTCCGCGCAAAGCGCCTTCCCTCAGAGTCGGCAATCGGTTGTAAAACGGCCGCGGAAGCTGACGGCGCACCAGCGTGGTCGCTTCCCTGACGAGGTAGAAGTTGTCGAGCAGCCACTCGCTCCCGCGCGTTTCCAGCACGGGGGTGGCCGCGGTGAGAAGATGATCGCGGGCGCGCGCCAGACCGGAGGCCAGCGCCTGGACCCTGCGATCGAACCTACGATACGAGCCGGACCGGTCGGTGACGTCCTGGCCCGAGGCCAGGCGGGCGGCCTTGCCGATCTCTGCGGCTTCCAGCGGAGTCGGTCCAGCGGCTGCACTCATGGCGCCGCCGGCAGCGCCTTCCTACTCCATCGATTCGATTGCGGCGCCAGCCGATAGCGGGGCTCGATGGTCGAGTCGTGAAGCACCAGAATCGGCACGTCGGTGCCTCCGAGCAACGCGTTGGACACCTCGCCGTACGAAGGCCGCCCGCCTTCCTGGGGCGCCCCCACGGCGGTCACGATGAGCGAGGCGCCGGCCGCCGAGGCGGCCCGCCGAATGGCGCGGGCCGGGTCCGGTCCGGTGAGCACGACGGTAGCCATCCGCAGTGATCCGTCCTTGAGCTCTCCGGTCAGCGACTTCAGGTGCCGCTTGGCGGCCGAGGCCGTCGAGCGCTGCAGGTCCTGGGCGGACGTTTCCGGGATGTCCCCGCCGTCGATCGTGGCGGCGACGGGCAGCGCATGGGCCAGGATCAGTTCCGCGTCGTGCGTCCTGGCGATGGTCGCGGCGAGCCGGGCGGCCCAGTCGGATCGAGGCGTCTGCCCCAGCCCCACCAGGACCGACTCGTAGATAGCCGGGCGCCTGGCCACCGTCGCGCCCTCCTTCGAAGGCACGACCATGATCGAGCAGGGCGCTCTGGACAGGACCTTGAACGCCGTTCCGCTCAGGCTGAAGTCGGTCATGCCACCGCGACCGTGACTCGTCAACGCGATTACATCTGCGCCCGCGGCACGCGCGCAATGGAGTATCTGCTCGGAGGCGCGCCCCACCGAGAGCTCGACGGACGCCCTGCAACCAGCGCCGGAAAGCACGGCCGCCACATCGGCCAGATAGCTCGCCGCCTCAGCTCTTTCCAGCCGCCATTCCAGGCTTCCCTCGGCCTCTCCTCCTCCCACTACGCGCAAACACAGAATTTCGGCGTTGAAGGCGCGAGCGAGCGCCGCCGCGTGAGGGATGGCCTGGTCAGCGAGGGGTGAGCCGTCGAGAGGGAGCAGAATCTTCTTCATGTGTTCCACCGGGGATCGCGGGAGGTGGAAGACGCGACACACCGAGGTGCCGGCTTGTTGAATAAGATAGTGCTGGCAACCGCTGTCCAGACAGCAGGGCAACCCCTTGATTCGCGTCGGAGAACTCCCGACAAGGGGCGATACCCGTCGATTTCCGCGCAGGTGTTCAGAGCCTCCCGACGAGAACGCGGGTTTTGCCCGACACTAAAGGAGTGCGCCCGCGCCCAGATTTGGAGTGATGGAGAAGTGTGGAGCGGGGGGAACGGGACTGTTCGGCCTCCGTCGGCCTTCGCTCAGAGCGCCAGGAGGTGTCCAATGGACGAAGACAGAGAACTGCGGCAGGACGTCATGGATGAGTTGCAGTGGGAACCCGGACTCGACGCGGCCGCCATCGGCGTCGCGTGCGAAGACGAGGTGATCACCATGACCGGTCACGTGCCCACCTATCACGACAAGCTGCGCGCCGAGGCCGCCGCGAAGCGGGTCGGCGTCATGGCGGTGGCCAATGACCTGATCGTGCACCCCATGACGATCCAGACGCGAGACGACACAGACATCGCGAAAGCCGCCAAACGGGCCCTCGAATGGAACGTGTCGGTTCCCGAGGACGCCGTGACGGTGATCGTGACAGATGGCCGTGTGACCCTCGAAGGAGAGGTCGAGTGGAGGTATCAGCGGTCCGCCGCGGAGACAGCCGTGCGGTACCTGCTCGGGGTCAAAGGCGTTTCGAACCAGATTCGTGTGGTGCCCGCGGCGCAGCCCACCGAGGTGCGGCAGAAGATTCGGTCCGCGCTGACCCGCAGCGCCGCTCTCGACGCCGACAGGATCCAGGTCAACGTGACCGGGACACGGATCACGTTGAGCGGCAACGTGCGGTCCTGGGCCGAGCGGGATGACGCGGAGAACGCGGCCTGGGCCGCGCCCGGCGTGACGTCCGTGACCAACGAACTGATGGTCCGGAGGCTGGCGGCCGTCACTATCTGACGAAGCGACGAAGACCGTCCCGCCGCCGGCCGAGGCTGCGGGACGAGTCCGCCCGGATGTCGCCGTCCATCCGGGCGATCGCGTAGTGGATTGTAGCAGTCCACTAGGGGACTGGGCACCATCTCTCGAGATGGTCGGCGACCCGTACCGACGGGGCCGCTCCCCGTAGGCGACGTCTGAACTCGTCCAATTCCCCTGGCTCGCCGTGCACCAGGTGTATGACGCGGGGCCGGCTCGGGGCCGTTTCCAGCCACGCCCGCAGCTCCCGTCCGTCGGCGTGCGCGGACAGCCCATCCAGCCGCGCGACCTCACACCGCACGGGCCAGTCCCGACCGTGTATGCGCAACTCCTTCTCGCCCCTGATCAGCGCGTCGCCGCGCGTTCCGGCCGCCTGGTGTCCCGCCAAGATGAGCGTGTTCCTGTGGTCGCCGCCGAACACCTTGAGATGGTGGAGTATGCGACCCCCCGTCAGCATGCCGGCGCCAGCGACGATCACCATGGGCCCCGCCCGCTGGTCTATGCGCTTGGAGTCATCCACGCTCATGGCGACCCGGGCCCTCCCGAAGGCGGCCTCGCACTGCCGCGGGCTGAGTCGGTGGTGCGCGACGTGGTCCAGGTAGAGCGAGACGACCCGCGCGGCCATGGGGCTGTCGAGGTAGACCGGTACGTCGGGTACCTCGCCCGCCTCCATGGCCTCGTGCAGAAGCCATAGGACCGCCTGCGCCCGGCCGACGGCGAACGCGGGCACCAGAACGACGCCTCCGCGGGCCACGGTCCTGGTGACCAGGGTCGCGAGCTCGGCGCGCGGGTCGACGGCCGGGTGCTCGCGTGCCCCATAGGTGCCCTCCAGCACCAGAACGTCGGTTGCGTCGAGGGGCTCGGGCGGCGGGATGACGGGATCGTCGGGCCGCCCCACGTCGCCGGAGAAGGTGACCCTGCCGGCGCCGGTGTCCACTTCGACTCGAGAGGCGCCCAGGATATGCCCAACCGATCGGTAGCGGACGTCGAGGCCGGCGACCGGCGTAGTCTCATCGAGGGGTTCCACCGTCAGGCGCCCCAGCGTGGCCGTGACATCGTCGGTCGTGTACAGCGGCTCGGCGGGATGATGCCTGGAGTAGCCCCTTCGGTTCGCCCGCCGGGCGTCCTCCTCCTGGATGCGAGCGCTGTCGAACAGCAGCACCCGCACGAGGTCGGCCGTGGGGGCGGTGCAATGAATGCGCCCGCGGAAGCCCTCTCGGACCAGCCTGGGCAGATACCCCGCGTGATCCAGGTGGGCGTGCGTCAGCAGCACCGCGTCGATCGATTCCGGGGCGACGGGAAACGGCGCCCAGTTGCGGGCGCGCAGGACCTTCAGGCCCTGGAACAGGCCGCAGTCGACGAGCAACCGCGCGCCCCCACGCTCCATCAGAAAGCGGGAGCCGGTCACCGTGTTCGCGGCGCCCAGAAACTGGATGCAGTAGGCGGGATCCATGGCCATCGCTTCGTCCCTTACCGATCCCCGTCGGCCGCCCAACTCCTCAGGATCTCACGATCCGCTGTTGTCAGGCGGGCTTCCGAGTGGAGCCATACATACATCGCCGGCGGCATCTCGCCTTCTGCGACTTCCTCCCAGGTCTCCTCGAGCAACTCCGCGAGCTCTCCCGCGGGATAGGAGCCCCAAACCGAGTAGTTGACGGCTTCACGGCCCTCGCTCACGTCGCGGGCCACGAGCCAGGACACGGGCGCCACGCGGCTGTACCACGGCCACGTGGTCTCGTTGGAATGACAGTCGTAGCAGGATCGCCGAAGCACTTCCAGGACCGCGGCCGGAGCCTCCAGCTCGGCGCCGATCGGGGGGTTGCTCCGATTCACCGGGATCAGTTGCGCCAGGATCAGAGCGACGACCAGGCCGGCCGCAAGATAGGCCAGGGACCGCCCGCTGGGTTTCTTCATTGCGGATTCCTCCTTGGTAGCACCTACGTGCGCGCCGAGCGCGCATAGTCGCGCAACGCGACCAGGCCCGCGGCGGCCACGAAGATCGCGAACCACGGCGCCCCGCCGGGCCACACCAGCGCCACGCCCACGCCGCCGAACTGCATCCAGGTGACCGCCTTGCCCGGCAGTCGGGACGGCCACCGCCCGGCGCGGCCGCGCAGCAGAAGCACTCCTACGCCCAGGGCCACGCCGATGTCGCGGGTCAGGAACGCCGGGATGGTCCACACGGGCAGATCCCGCTGCAGCGCCAGGGTGACGAACGCCACCAGCATGAACGTCTTGTCGGCGACGGGGTCCAGAAGCTCCCCCAGGCGCGAGGTCTGCGATCGCGCGCGGGCGATCTTGCCGTCCGCGAAGTCGCTGACCGCCGCCAGCGCGAGCACCGCGAGCCGCGTCGGCATGGCCTCGAACAGCAGGAACGCCGCAGCCAGGGGAATGCGCAGCAGGCTGATCAGATTGGGGGCGCTCAGCAGGTTCATGGCGAGCCCGTCCTCAGTGAGTCGATGGGGATTGCGGTCGACGCCTCGTCCGGCCCGGGCAGCGCTTCGCGCACGCTGCGGCTGACGCGTTCGGTGATGTCCAATCCGGCGTCCTCCAGCAGCCGCAAGACCTCCTGAACCGGTGACGACGCGAGCCCATAGACATCGGGGTGCAGTTCAAGGCGTCCGTCGCGAACCTCGGCGATCCGGTAGACGACCGAAAGCCTCACGGGCCGCTCGAGTGATACCGTCTGCGGAACCGTGTCGTCGCTCGCGGTGGCCTCGACGGGGGCCGCCGTGGCCGTAGAGGCGAGTACCAGGTCCGCCAGGCGCAGGACATCGTCGTTGCTCAGCCGTACGCAGCCGTGCGAAGACGGGCTTCCGATCGACACGGTGTCGGGCGTCCCGTGGATGAACAGCAGGCTGTCGAAGCGCAGCTTCACGCGACCCATGGGGTTCTCCGGCCCGGGAGGCTCGGGGTCGCGGCCCAGGGCCCACTCGCTGTCCGGAGGGTGCCAGCCCGGGTTCCACGTGATCTCGGTAACCTCGTACTCGCCCGCGGGGGTCGGGTAGCGCGGCGCGCCCACCGCCACCGGGAAGCTCGCGTCCACCACGCCCTCCTGGAGCACGTCGAGCCGGAACGCGGGCACGTTCAGACGCAGCTCCATGTCGGCGCGCGTGGGGCCGTCGGGTGCGGTCGACGCATCGGCCAAAGCGCAGCCGACTGCCGCCGGGCCGGCTACGGCGGAGCTCAGCGACCGAGTTCCGAGGCGGTCAGCGGGGTCCGCGCCCGCCGAGGCCGGCGGCTCCCACCGACGCCCCACGGACATGGCCAGAACCAGCCCGCCCAGGGCGACGGCGGCTGTCAGGCGCGCGCGCGACACGTCGAGTCCTCCTTCAGCCCAGGGCCAGGTCGAGCATGGTCATCAGCGCGAAGCCGCACAGCGTCGCCACCGTGGCCAGGTCGGCCCGCCCGCTCTGCTGCGCCTCGGGAATCAGCTCCTCCACGACCACGTAGAGCATCGCCCCAGCCGCGAAAGCGAGGGCATAGGGGAGCAATATGCTGATCGAGGCGACCGCCAGCGCGCCCAGCACCGCGGCGACGGGCTCGACCACGCCGGAAAGCTGGCCGTACCAGAACGCTTTGGCCCGCGACACGCCCGCCTGACGCAGCGGAAACGCCACGGCGGCTCCTTCCGGCAGGTTCTGCAGGCCTATGCCGACCGCCAGGGCCACCGCGGGAGCGTACTCCGTACCCGCTCCCAAGAGCGGGTGGGCGGCCGCGCCGAAGGCCACTCCCACCGCCAGACCCTCCGGCACGTTGTGCAGCGTGATGGCCAGAACCAGGAGGGTGCTCCGCTCCCACTGCGTTGAGATTCCTTCGGCTCGCGGGGGCTTCATGAACGGATGCAGGTGCGGCACGATCTGATCCGCCACCAGCAGCACAAAGCCGCCCAGAAGGAAGCCCGCGGTGACGACCAGCCACGGCCGCGCCCCCTGCGCGCGGGCGACCTCCGTGGCCGGCGCCAGCAGGGACCAGAAGGCGGCGGCGATCATCACGCCGGCCGCGAAGCCGAGCATCGCGTCGAGCACCGGCCGTGGAAAATCGCGACGCGCCAGCACGACCGCCGCGCCCAACGCCGTCAGCGTCCAGGTGAACACGCCGGCTATCAGGGCGAGGACGGGCGCGGGTGTAGCGGACATGAACTCCACGGGTCAGCGCCCCCTGCGGGCCCGCCATGTGCCGGTCTCTTCCCTACCGTCGTGATCGTGGGTCGTGAGGAACGTTCCGCTGATGGTGTTGCCCTCGATGCGGCCCTTGAAGATGGTCGTCAGCCGACAGCCGCAAACCGGGTCCCGATACGGCTCGAGCACGCCCTTCAGGTACTGGTTCTCGACCCGAACGAACGCGATGCGCAGCGCTTCCGGGGCGGCCGACGGCGGGGCTGTCTCCGGGCCCGCGCCATCCCGCGCGTACGGCAGTCTTTCTCCCTCCCGGTGCATCATCACGTGCCCGCGGGCCGTATCGGCTGACGCCTCCAGTTGGAAGATGAGCGAGCCCGCGCGACCCGATTCGCCTTCGTAGTCGCCGGTCCATATGCCGACGAGTTGCTCCAACTCACCCGGCGCGCCGGCCACCGGAATCGTGTCCGGCAGCGTGGTACACGTAGCCAACGCCAGCGCGTAGGCCGGCGCCCAGGCCAGCCCTCGAAGGCCGACCGGAGAACGCGCCCCGGCCACTTTCGGTTGGCTTGGTCGATAACGCATGAGATCACCTCCCGCGGGCGCCCGTTAGGCCCGCTGCACTGTAGTCTAGAAAGGCGCGACCCTGCCGCAGAGAGTAGAAGCTCACCATTATTGTAGGGAGATCTCCCCACGGCAAAGGGATCTTCCCGACAGACACCAATCGCGCTTACAGCCACGATTGGATTAGTGGAGCGCTTCCGATCCCGGCCAGGCCAGACCGGCCTGCGAGCGCCATTGGGGGCGGCGCTCCCGACCTTGAAACCGGAGGTGAACCATGCGCCGAATCCTGGTTCCATTGGACGGCTCGCCCCTCGCCAGGTGGGCGCTGCCATGGGCGCTCGCGCTCCGGGCCGCGCTCCGCGGCGAGGTAGAACTGGTCGCCGTGCACTCGCCGCTGGACATCGATTGGGGGCCGGCGGCCGAGGGCGTTTGGAACGTCGAGGTGCGGAAGGCAGAAGAGGCCACGCTCGCAGCGGAGGCCACAAGGATAGAAGAGGCAGGGCACCCGCGTCCGTCCACGCTACTGCTGGAGCGGGCGCCGGGACCGGCGATCGTGGGCCGCGCGGCAGAGACCGACGCGGACGTGATCGTCATGGCCACGCACGGGCGTGGTGGAGTGAGCCGCGCTTGGCTGGGCAGCGTTGCCAGCTACGTGGTCCGACACGCCGACGCCCTCGTCCTCATCGTCCACCCAGTCGACGACGGCACGCAGCCGGATCTCCGGGCCCTGCCGCTAGTCGATACGATCCTCATGCCGGTGGACGGCTCCAGGTTCGCCGAGGCAGCGACGCCGCACGCCGCGGAACTGGCCCAGGCGTTCGAGGCCGGCATCGTTCTCATGCGAGCCGTGGCGACTCCCTACATCGTCGGCTCGCCATACATGCCGCAAGGCACGCGCATGTACGCGGAGGAGCGCGAACGTCGACTTGCTACCGCGAACGACTACCTGCAGAACATCGAAACCCGGATCGAGGCTCCTGGCGCGGTCCGCTCGATCGTAGCGGAGACCGAAGCGGCCCACGCCATCCCCGCGGTCGCCGAGGAGGAGGGCGCGGACCTGGTGGTGATGGCCACTCACGGCCGCGGAGCACTGCTCCGGACCATCGTCGGCAGCGTGGCGGACAAGGTCATGCGAACCTCGCCGGTACCGGTGCTGCTGGTGCGACCCGAACGGCAGGAGTTGGAGAGCACGCCGGCCGAAGAGGCCACGCTCGAGGTCGCGCCGCCCGGACCGGTCATGTGACGCGACCGCGGCATCGCGCGGCCCTGGAAAGGCCTGGACCATGGCGGTCCAGGCCTTTCATCTAGATGGGCATGTCGGGTGAGAGTACGTGCAGAAGGGTCTGCCCGCCCACGTGCGCGATGCGCAGTACTTCGCGACGTTGACCGCTGGGGCCCAGCAGGTCGATCTCGCTCGGGTCGTGGATCGCGTGCGTGAGGTGGGCGCCGTCCGCGGGCACGAGCATTACTTCAACGTCTCCCGACCTTGGATCATATGAGACGCCGCGCAACAGCGTATCGCTCGCTTCCGTCTGTGCGCCCAGGTCGACCATGTCCACCTCCAGGCGCACCGGGTAGTTGACGTTGCGGTTCGTAAAATCGGCGAGCGTGGTGATCCAATCGGGTTTCGCGATCGCAGGCATGAGTCCCTCCGGTCTCAGGGGATTCCGCGGCCGCGCTCCGCCGGGCGTGGCGCAGCTCCGACAAGCCCAAGATCGCGCGCCGCGCAAGCGGACGAAGTCGGGCGGGCTCCGATGCCGTGTGGGGGAACCTCTGCAAACTAATGAACATGTCCAAATCGACGCCAAGCAATCACCCGACCCTCGTTACGCCGCGAGATGTCGCGCGACACTACCTGGGCGATGTCGTCTACGGGGCCAACGACGGCATCATCACGACGTTCGCGGTCGCCGCCGGCGTGGCCGGCGCGAACCTGTCGCCGGCGGTGGTACTCATCCTGGGAGGCGCCAACCTGCTCGCCGACGGCTTCAGCATGGGCGCGAGCAACTTCCTCTCCGTCCGCTCCGCGGCGGCCGTCGAGAGACTGGAGGCGGACAGCATCAGCGAGCCCTTCGCGCTCAAGCACGGGTTCGCCACCTTCCTGGCGTTCGTGGTGGCGGGCTCGGTGCCGCTACTGGCGTTCGCGTTCCCGCTCGGCGGCCTGGATCCGTTCTCCGTAACGGTCGTGCTGACGCTGGCCACGCTCTTCGTGGTCGGGGCGGCCCGCACGTTCGTCACCCGGGGCCGATGGTGGATAGAGGGCGCCGAGATGTTCGCCGTTGGCGCGACCGCGGCCGCGGTCGCCTACGGCGTCGGAGCGCTGCTCGCCGGTATCGTACCGTGAGCGCGGCTACGCGACTCGACCAACTCCGCTCCTAGGGGTACTTTCGCGGATCATGTCGAAATCGCTTCGCTCGCACCGCATCGGCGGCCTGTTGCTGGAAGCCGCGTCGGTCGTGTTCGCGGTCCTGGTCGCCCTCGCGGTGGATGAGTGGTGGGAGGACCGGGAGAACGCCCAGCTTGCCGCGCGCGCGCTGGATGCAGTTGCCGCGGAGATGGAGGACAATCGGCGCGCCGTGGATGACTACGGCACCTCCGACGACCCGGACCAGGTGCTCGAGGGTCTCCAGGCCGCGATCGCCGTGTACCGCGAGGGCGACCAGCCCGAAAGCGTGGGCGTGGAATGGGACATCGCGCTGCTCTCTTCGGCGGCCTGGGAGACGGCCCAACTGACCCGTTCGACCCAGTTCATGGAGCTGGAGCGGGTCATCGAGATCGCCCAGATCTACGAATTTCAGCGATTCTTCGCCGGGACTCAGGAAGCGCTCGTGGCGGGGATATCGACAGTAGAGGCGCGTCTGGAGACACAACCCGTCGCGGCGCTGCTGGAGATCCGGTCCCGGTACGCGCTCGCGCTGGCGTTGAGGCGCACGCTGTCGGGACTCTACGCCTGCGCGCTGCTGGATTTCGACTCCACCGCCGAAGACGCGCGCGACCGCTGCGTTCCCGACCTCGGGGACCAGACCGGCACGCCGGCGACGGAAACCGTCCCGCCCAGCGTTGAGGACACCTAGTGTATCGTTGCAGAAGTCCCGTAGGCATTCGGAGCACACGGGACTTCCGCGCCGGCACACTAGCGGGGCGCCGGAGCACACCACACCGAGCACGAAACGGACACGCCATGCAACCTGTAGCCACGCAGCGCCCAGGCCATTGCCCACGGATCGCGATCGCCTTGGTCCTCGTTGGCCTGTCTCCGGGCCTGGTTCTCGCGCAGGGTGCGCGCTCCGAGGCGGGCGCCCGGGCGTTCCAGCCTGAAGACGTCTTCCAGCTGGAGTGGGCCGCTGACCCGCGCATATCGCCCGATGGGCGGCGGGTCGCGTACGTGCGCATGGCCATGGACGTGATGACGGACCGCGCGGTGGGGTCCCTCTGGTTGGTCTCGGCCGACGGCTCCGACCATCGCCCGCTGCTGGACGAGCCGGGGCGCGCCTCGTCTCCGCGCTGGTCGCCCGACGGCGGCCGACTCGCCTACGTGGCCAGCGACGACGGCCGCTCGCAGATCTTCGTGCGCTGGATGTCGAGCGGTCAGACCGCGCGCGTGACCCAGGTCGAGCACGCGCCCGCGGCGCTCGCGTGGTCGCCCGACGGCCGCTGGCTGGCGTTCACCATGCTGGTGCCGGGCGATGGACCTCAGGTGGCCCAGCTGCCGCCGCGTCCCGAGGGCGCGGAGTGGGCCGAGCCGGCGCGCGTGATCGAGAGGGTGCAGTACCGCTCCGATGGCGACGGCTTTCTGGAGGAGGGCTTCACGCACGTATTCGTGGTGCCAGCCGACGGAGGCACGCCGCGCCAGCTCACGAGCGGCGACTTCGATCACGGCGGATCGCTCTCCTGGACGCCGGACGGAGAGGCGATCGTGTTGTCGGCGAACCGGCGCGCGGACTGGCAGCTGTCGCCCCTGGACTCGGAAATCCAGCGGCTTCGGGTCGCCGATGGATCGCTCGAGACGCTGACCAGCCGCTTCGGCCCGGACGCAGATCCGGTCGTTTCTCCGGACGGCCGACGCATAGCCTATCTCGGGTTCGACGACACCTACCAGGGCTACAGGGTCACTCAGCTCTACGTGATGAACGCGGACGGCTCCGAGCCCCGAAGTCTGACCGCGTCCCTGGACCGAAGCGTGGCCGACCCGCTGTGGGCCGCCGATGGTCGATCGGTCTACTTCAGCTACGACGATCGGGGCGACACGCGGGTCGCGCGGGTCGATCTGCAGGGGCGGGTCACGGATGTGGTCGACGGCGCGGGTGGGCTCTCCATCGGCAGACCGTACGCGGGCTCGGCGTTCTCGGTGGCCGACGACGGCACCGTCGCGTACACGCACACCGCGGCGGATCACCCGTCCGACGTGGCCGTTGCGCGGGGAGGACGGGCCGATCGGGTAACGCGGCTCAACGCTGATGTCCTGCAGCACCGCGCGCTCGCGGAGGTGGAGGAGATATGGTACGAGAGCAGTCACGACGGGCGGCCCGTACAGGGTTGGATCGCGAAGCCGCCGGGCTTCGATCCCGACCGGCGCTATCCCCTGGTGCTCGAGATCCACGGCGGGCCGTTCGCCAACTACGGCGTGCGCTTTTCGGCCGAGGTGCAGCTGTACGCAGCGGCGGGATTCGTCGTGCTCTATGCCAATCCGCGCGGCAGCACCAGCTACGGCGAGGAGTTCGGCAACCTCATCCACCACGCCTACCCCGGGGACGACTACTTCGACCTCATCAGCGGCGTGGACGCGGTGATCGAGCAAGGCTACGTGGACCCGGACCGCTTGTTCGTGACCGGTGGCAGCGGCGGCGGCGTGCTCACCGCATGGATCGTGGGGCGCACGGATCGCTTCCGGGCCGCGGTGGTGGCCAAGCCCGTGATCAACTGGTACAGCTTCGTGCTGACGTCGGATGTGCCGGCGTTCTTCTATCGGTACTGGTTCCCGGCGCCGCCCTGGGAGGCGGCCGAGCATTACCTGGCGCGATCGCCCATCAGCTACGTCGGCAACGTGTCCACGCCCACGATGCTGCTCACCGGGGAAGAAGACCTGCGCACGCCGATCTCCGAGAGCGAGCAGTTCTACACGGCGTTGCGGTTGCGCGAGGTGCCCACGGCCATGGTCCGCATCCCCGGAGCCTATCACGGCATCGCGGCCCGGCCCAGCAACCTGATCGGCAAGGTGGCCAACGTGCTGGAGTGGTTCGGCCGCTGGGACGACGCGCCCGAGCGGCCCACGACCTGACGGTCGCCGCCACCGGGAACGAATCGACCCCCGAACCCGAAGGTCCGGGGGCCGAGCGCCCGGAGGTTTGGAGGCAGCCGTACTGCTGGCATCCTCCGGACGTTGCTGTCCGCCCGCGGCCGCGTGATCGGGGTGCGCAGGCGATCGACCGGTCCGTTCGCTATTCGACCAGCCGCAGCACCTTCACCAGGCTACCGCCACCAACGTCGGAGAAGCTGTTGCCAATGCCCGGACCGATGATGCGGGCGCGCACCGGCTCCGCCTCGCCGGCCATGCGCTCGTCGATGAACACGCGCACGAAGTTGTTGAACGCGATGGTGCTCTTCCCGGGCTTCAGGTACTCGGACGGGTCGAACACGCCGATGGTGATCACGCGCGGGCCGGCGTTCAGGCCGTAGTCGCTGCGCACGACGTGGCCGTCCCAGAACGCCGTCGGGTCCTGATCGTAGAGGTCGTTCACGCCCTTGATCGTGGGACCCTCCATGTCGCCGTTCTCGGTCTCGTACTCCTCGCCGATGAATACCGGCGTCAGGTTGCACTGACAGATGTTGGCGCGGTACGGCCTCGCCCCCGATTCCCCGTTCGCCTCGGCGCACGACTCATCGCCGACCCGGCCCTCCTCGTCGGGGATGATCCAGGGGAAGAAGAACGAGTCCACCGGCGCGTCCGCCGGGTCCACGTTGTCCTGCGAAGCCTTGATCGTCAGCAGCCTTCCGTAGTCGCCCTTGTGGTCGCTGTTGACGTCGTACGCCCAGTCGCTGCCGTAGCCCGTGGCGGTGGTGCTGGTGGGGTCCTCCCAGTCGTACGACTCATACTGGTCGCCGCCTTCGGGGTCGTACTGCCAGCTCTCCCACGGGTCCCAGATCCTGTTGCCGTCGTCGCTGATGGACTCCATCCAGCGGTCCGGCAGGGCGAACGGCTTCACGCAGGCGATGTTCGTCCCGCCGGGCGCAGTCTGCGCCGCGGCCGCCGACTGAATCGGGACCGTGTGAACGCCGAAGATCTTGGCGAAGAACGTCTCGTTGTTCGCCCGCGAGATCGTGACCCGCACGAGTTCGTTGGCCGGATCCACCTGGATGTTGATCTCCTCGGGGCGGAGGCTCACCTCGCGCGAAACCTGGTTCAGCGTGAAATCCCGGGCGCGCTGCGTAGCGACCGGAGCGGCGCGGTCCTTCGGGAAATCGAGGAAGGCGCTCGCGCCGGCCAGCGAGCCGGCGTCGGCTGCGCGCTGGAGTTCGCTGCGCACGACGAACAGGGCTCCGACGTCGATGGCGAGGCCCGCCATGCCGATCAGCACCGGCATGCCGAGCGCCACGATGACCAGCACGGAACCTTTGCGGTCTCTTATGAAGCGGTGGATCATTTGCGACATCTTGCCTCCGGACGGACGTCCGGTGTCCGCTTCCCCGCGGCTTCGAGCGTCGAAGCGCGGCTGGCGGCTACCGCGTCGTTCTACTGAGCCAGGCCTCCGCTGCCGAGTCCGTGGCGGATTGCCACGCGTGCGAGGAGAGGGGCAAGAAGCGGCGCCGGGAAGCCCGCGCTGGGTCTAGCGACCCTAAGTGGTTTTGTACTAAGCGCTTAAGGGCGTTGTGGAGGTGCTACACGGGGGCAGGTGGGGAGATCATCGAGGACGCTTTTTGCCGCCGTGCGCGCACTTTTTGCGCGATCCGGGGGTGACGTGCCACGCGTCTCGCCCGTGCATCGGATGTTGCGACGAACTTGCACTTTGCCCCGCCGTCGATGCCCGGTGAAGGTTGGTGGAAAACCCCCTTAAGTCATTTGAGGAATATGTATTACAGGCCTCCTGCCAGGAGGGCATGGCCCTTGAGGTGATAAGCGGCCGATCGAAGCAGAACGGCAGTCGGTAGCGCGCAGCTCCCTTCTTTTTCTCCCGCGCCGCGCACTCAAGCGTTTTCTGGCACGTGCCAGTGGCCATCGTTCCCAGCGGCCAGGCATCCAAAGACGCGCGTCGCTTCGTTGACAGACGAGTCCTTTCGTTCAGGGCACCCCGGCCGCGAGGCCGGTCCGCAAAGCCAACGGGTCTCCGCGGGAGACGGCCGGGCTACCGAAGGAGGAAAATCCGGTTTTCCGGATCCTTTTTCTCGAAGGGAGCAGTTGCATGCGATTCAATCGCGTATTGGGCGCGGTTTGCGCGCTCGGCCTGGTGGCGGCCCTCTGGACGTTCGCCGCCCCATTCGCCCCTCCGGCGATCACGGCGTTGTACGCGGAGTCGGCGCCACCGCGCCTTCCGCAACCCGCGGCCGTTCAGCCCATCGTTTCGGGGACGAGTCTTCTCGTCGCCTGGGAGAGCGCCGGGGAGGTCAGTTCGTTCGAGGTCGTCGTACGGCACCCCGCCGGCGGCACGACCATTCCCTCACAGATCGTTCACGGAGCCAGCGCCGCGACATTCGACGTCGGCGACGTGAACTTCCGGGCGGGTCCGTATTGCGTGCAGGTGCGCTCGATACCGGGGCCCGGCCAGGAGGATCTCGCCAGCCCGTTCACCGACTGCGCACCGGTGGCGTCGTTCGTGTGCAACCTGGACTGGCAGGTCGAAGCCGTACCGGGCGCCCTCGAGGTCGTCGTGTTCGGCTCTGCCAGAACTGACGTGGCGTCGTTCGACCCGCGCACCTTCCGTCTTGGAGACGGCGGGCAGGGCGGCACGCCGGCGTTCACCACTCGGCTCGCGGACATCGGCGGGGCGGGCGGGGCGGACGGCTACCGCGACCTGGTAGCGCGCTTCGACCTGGAGCAGATGCGCCGCAACGGCGACTTCAGCTTCGAGACCGCGGCGTTCTATCTGCAGGCGATGACACGCGGCGGCAGCCCGGCGTGCGGAAGCCTCGGGCTGCAACGGTCCGGCTGACCGCTCGCTTCGGAAAACAGCAAGGCTCGGCGCCTAGGGGTGCCGGCCAACTCCCCAGCAGTGCAAGCAGGTGAAGGACCTGTAGGATTGACGGCAAGGACGGAAACGTACATGGCGCGGTCGAGTGGCCACGCCGTCAGCGGCCCGAAGGGGGGACGCCACGGCCCGGCGAGGAGACTCGCCGGGCCGTTCTTCGATGGATCAGCGCCGGCCCAGCAGCTCGGCCAGGGCCTCACGCGCCGTGGGATCCTGGCGCTGGTTCAGCCAGAAAATCGCCATATCCCTCAACTCCGGCGTGCGGGCCTCACGCGCGATGTCCAGAAGCGCACGGGAAGCCTCCCAGCCGGGCCGCTGGCCGATGACGAATACCCCGTGCTCGCGAAGCTCACTGGTCTCGAGAGCGCCGAAAACCTCCACCAGATCCCGCGTGTCGGTGCCCACCCGGCCGTACCTGAAGAGCGCCGATTTGCGTAGGTCTGCGTGCTCGCTGACGTCGAGCGCCCGCTCCCGCAGCCACCCAGCGGCCCACGGGTCGCCCGCGAGGCCGATAGCGTCGATGACCCGGCCGCGCAGACGCGGATTGTCGATGTCGGGGTACGCTTCGGCGAGGAAGGCTGGGTCCCTGGCGGGAACGTCGGCCGCCAGCCAGCCCACCGCCCGCAGGCGGATGGACTCATCGGCGGACGCGTCCAACACGACGCCCCGCAGGGCGCTACGCGCCACCGGCGAATCATGCCGAGCGAGCGCGAAGGCCGCGCGCTCGCGCACGCTGGGCTCGATCGCGTCCCTCAGCAGCTCCGCCAGCGCCGTAGCCACCGCCGGGTCGTCCACCGAGGAAAGCCAGAAGACGGCTTCGGCGCGTACGGTCGGGTCCGGGTCGTAGCGCGCGACGTCCACCAGCAGCGGCCCAACCCCGGCAGCCTCCGTCTGGGCGGTGAGGAACACCGCCTGCCTGCGGAGGGGCGCGGAGCACTCATCGCGCATGGTCAGGACGCCCCGCAACACGGGCAGGGCCAACTCGTCGTGCAGTCTCCTCAGCGCGTTGAGCTCGGCGATGCGAACCGGGTGCTCGGCAGGCGAACACAGCGGGGCGCCCCCCGGGAAGCCGCCGAGAGCGTCGCTCAGGGCGACGGGGCGTCCGGCGATGGTGATCGTCGCGGGCCCGGCCCCGGTGGTCTCTCCGGCGGCTGCAGCTCGGTTGATCGCGGCTACCGCGCCGGGGTCCCCGGCCATGGCGAGCGCCGACCGGATGCGCACGTACAGCTCTTCGGTGTCCCGCCCGGGCGCCGCCGCGCCGACCCGCTGCTGCTCCAAGACCGCCAGACCACGCCGGTAGTTGTCCACGCCGCCCAGCCGGTACAGCGCGAAGGCCTCGTAGTACGCCGCGTCGGCCGCCAGGCGGGCGTCCAGCGCGCCCTCTCCGGCGACGCGGAATAGCGCGGCGGCGCGTCGGTAGTTGCCGACGTTCAACGCCTCGCGGGCCTGCCGGTACAGCACCATGATTTCCGGCGAAGTCTGCTGCAGCGCGCGACGTTCACCGCCCGCAAACAGCAACGAGGCACTGCTGGCGACCGCTGGACGCCCGGATCCGGATCCGTCGACCGCGGCCGCGGTCGACGGCGGCGCCGTCGCCACCATGGACACGAGTAGAACCGGCAGCGCCAGATGCGTGCGGGCTCGTCTGAATGGCGTCTCGTTCATGCTCTTCCTCACGTACCGCTCGTAATCGGTCCCGTCGGCAGCACTGCCCTGATGCGATGCAGCAGCTGCCTCTGTTCCACGGCCCCCTCGATTAGTGCGATCTCACCCTCCGACGTCGCCCCGTCCCCCAGCCGTACGAGCTGCGCCAGGACGAGCTCGAGATCCTCCAGCAGATTTCTTATGGCCGGGTCCTCCGCGGCCGGTGAATCCATCAGCAGGCGCGCCTGGCTGAGCATGTCCTCACTCCACAGCGCCAGCGACGCCGCCTCGCCCGTCCGAGCCGACGTGTCCACGCCGCTCAGCAGGGTTTCGGCTCGACCCAGGGTTTCCAACGCCGCGACCCGGTAGATGGCTCCAGCCCCCTGTTCGTCCTCCGCCCCGGGTTGCGGCGCCAACTCGCCCGGTGTGGGAGCGGGCGTCCGTGCGTCGGCTGCACGGACCGCGGAAGCGATCCGTGGCGAAGTCACCGGCCCGACGTCCGCGGCCTGCGCCCCCGGTCCGGCCACGTCCGTACCGCCCTCGGAGGCCGCCGAGACGTCAGCGGCCTCGGCCATGGGTGCGGCGTCGGGGGTGGCCCCCGGCGTGAGAGCCGATTCTTCGGGAACGCCGCCGGCTTCCGACTGCGGGAGAAAGCGTCCGATGGCGATGCCAACGATGAGCGTGGCCGCTATCGGCAGCGCCCAGGCGAGCCGCCGCCAGGCCACCGTGCGCCGGCGCTCACCGCCGCCTACCACGGTGAGCGCCGGGCGAGCGGCACGACGCGCCTGCACGGCCAACCACAGCCGTTCCCGCGGCGTATCGGGCGGCGGGTTGTACGCCGCCCGCAGCTCGTCGCTGAGCTCCTCGAAGAATTCGTCGGACATTTGTTCCTTCATGGTCGGGATCCCTCCACGACATCCGCCAGCAGCACACGCAGCTTGCGTCGTGCGTAGTGCAGCCTCGCCTTGCTGGTACCCTGCGGAATGTCCAGCGCCGACGCGATCTCGGCGTGGGAGTACCCTTCGACTTCGTACATCACGAACACGAGCCGCTGCTCCTCCGGCAACTCGTCGATGGCCTGCTTCAGTCGCTCCCTGAGCAAGGGAGCACGGGAAGCTCCCGACTGGCCGTGTGTCGACACCGCATCGAGCGACACCTCCCTGCCGCTCGTGCGCTTTCGCTTCCTCAGCGCGTTCAGCACCACCGACACCCCAATGGAGTGCAGCCAGGTGCTGAGCGCGGCCTCCCGGCGAAAGCCCGGGAGACGGTCGAACGCCCGCACGAAAATCTCCTGCACGCAGTCGCTCGCCAGATCCTCGTCCCCGGTCATGCGGAAGGCGAGTCTGTAGAGTCGATCTACGTGCGCATCGAACATCGCGCGTTCCGCGGCCGGATCTCCGGCGAGCACGCGATCGATGAGCGCCGCTTCCTCCAAACGGCCTCCGCGCGGGGCCCGATCATGATCTCGACCTTGGGACACGTATCCGTTGCTACGGGTTGGGTCGTGGCGTGAGCGGCCTGGGACCCCGTACGATAGAGTAGCGCCTCTGGCGCTCACGCGCCGTCGTGGTGCCGGTCATTGAACCGCCGTCGTGGAGCTCGCCCGAGATGAATCCAATGAGGACGGCCCTACTGTGGGGCTCGCGCAACCAGTGGCTCGGCAAGTCCCTTCCCAGACTGCAATTCACCCGTCGCGCGGTGCAGCGGTTCATGCCCGGAGAATCGCTGGAGGAGGCGCTCTCGGCGGCTCATGAGCTGGCGGCCGGCGCCATGGGGGCGACGCTGACCCAGCTGGGAGAGAACGTCACGAGCGAGGAAGAAGCGGCGGCGGTGGAGCGGCACTACGTGACCGTTTTCGATCGATTGAGCGCCACGGCCCTGGACGCCGAGGTCTCGATCAAGCCGACGCAGCTCGGCATGGACGTGCGCCCGGGACTGGCCGAGGCCGCGGCGCTGAGGCTCGCCCGCAGGTCGGCGGCGGCGGGCAAGGTGCTGTGGATAGACATGGAGGGGAGCGAATACACGGACGCGACGATCGCGCTCTACCGAGAGCTGCGCGAGGACACGCCCTGGGTGGGCCTGTGCCTGCAGGCCAACATGCGCCGGACTCCGGCGGATCTGGAGGCCCTGCTTCCGCTGCGCCCGCACATCCGCCTGGTGAAGGGCGCCTACCTGGAACCGCACGACGTAGCGTTCGCGCGCAAGGCGGAGGTGGACGGCGCTTACGCGGTGCTGGCCACGCGTCTGCTGGAGCACCTGGTCGCCACCGGCGCCGAGCAGCGCCTGGCCATCGCCACGCACGACCTGCAGCTGGCGCGCAGAATCCGGGATGCCGCCGCCGAGAGAAGGGTCATCGACACGTGCGAGTTTCAGATGCTCTACGGCATCGCCCCCGATGCGCAGCGTCGTCTGGCGCGGAGCGGGTTACGTGTGCGCGTGCTGATCAGCTACGGAGAGGCCTGGTTCGCGTGGTACATGCGTCGCCTGGCCGAGCGGCCTGCCAACGTGGCGTTCATGCTGCGTTCTATGGTGTCGTAGCCGGCGCGGGGCTTCACAGGCTGCGCGCCTTCACCTCTTCGGAAGTGAGCCCGTACATGGGCGGCGTGGACACCCCCAGCACGCCAAGCATCATATAGATCTGGCCGCGGTGGTGTGCCTCGTGCTCCACCATGGAGCGCAGCCATTTCCAGGTCCTCAGCCTGACGCCGCCCGGGGTTTCGCAACGCGCCTCCAGCTCCTCGCGCGTGAGCGATGCGAAGATCTCGAGCGCCTCGGCGTGCATGCGTGCCATGAATGCCCACACCTCGTCGACCCCATCGGCGAGTCCCCGGCCGTGACCCGGATAGCGGCTCTGCCGACCCTTGACGTTTTCGGCGAACATCCAGCGCTCGATCGCGCCGAGGTGGCGCGCAAGATCGCCGAACGAGAAGCGTCCGTCCGCCAGCCGCCACTCCAGCTCGTCGGCGGGAACCAGAGCCAGGACGCGCTCCGTGCGCCCGCGCACCTTGCGCCAGTAGTCCAGGAACGTATCCAGATCATTGATCTCCATCGGCACCCTCGTCTTTCTGCTCGCCGTCGCCGGGCGGCGCCCAGGCGGCTCCCGCTCGCGCGGCGTCCGTGTGCTCGCCCAGAGCCGGGACGTCGCCGGCCTCGGACGCCCTGTCGCCGTTCCACGTGAGCGGCGGCAGCACGCGGTCCCCGACCAGCGCCCTCGACGCCACGGTCTGAGGGTCCTCGCACACCTCACTCATGTCGAGCACCGGCGCGCACGGGATGCCCTCCTCGCGCAACACCCCCATGAGGTCAGCCGTGGAGAGCGCGGCCGTCTTCCTGGATACTATGCGGCGCACCTCTTCGCGCGCGGCCACGCGATCCGGATTCGTGGCGAAGCGCGGGTCGGCGGCAACCGACTCCAGCCCCAGGGCCGTACACAGCCGCCCGAAGAGGCGGTCGCTGGCCGGGGCGATGACGATGCGGCCGTCGGCGGTGGGGAATTCCCCGTAGGGCGCGATCAACGGGAACGTGTTGCCCTGCGGCCCCGGCACCTTCCCGTCGGCGAGAAAGCCGGCGATGTAGTAGGCGCTGTAGGCCAGCCCTGCCTCGAACAGGGCGGCGCGTAGGTGCGTACCCCGGCCCGTCCGCTCGCGCTGGCGCAGAGCCGCCAGAATGCCGATGACAGTCCACAGCGCCGTCGCGGTGTCCACGATGGACGCCCCGGAGCGCACGGGCGCTCCCGGGTGACCCGTGACCGACACGAGCCCCGCGTGCGCCTGCATCAGAGCGTCGAATCCCGGCTCGCTTCCCAGCGGGCCCCTCTCTCCGTAGGCGGAGATTGACGCGTAGATCAACCGCGGGTGCGCCGCGCACACTACCTCGGCACCCAGCCCCAGACGGTCCATGACCCCAGGCCTGAAGGACTCCACCAGGATGTCGGCGTCCTCCAGCATGGTCCGCGCGACGGTCAGGTCGTCGGCTCGCTTGAGATCCAGCGTTACGCTCCGCTTGCCGTGGTTCACCGCCCGGAAGATCGCGGCGTCCCCGCCGCTGAACGGCGGCCCCCACGCGCGCGCGGAGTCGCCATCGGTCGGCTCCACCTTGACGACTTCGGCGCCCAGTTCGGCCAGAATCTGGGTGCACGTGGGCCCGGCCAGATTCTGCGTGAAATCCAGCACGCGAGTCCCGTCGAGGAATCCCATCAGGAACCGCCCTCCTCGGCCACCCAGGTCTTGAAGGCCTCCGGGTCGTGGCCGATCGAGAGTCGCTGCCGCCAGCGCACCAATGGCGTGCGCAGCAGGCGCGGCTCCTCCTCCGCCCGTTCCAGCACCCGCTCGGCGCTGAGATGCGCCGCGCGCAGGCCGAGCTCCTCGTAGCGCGCCGAGCCCCGGTCGATGACCGCCTCGGCACCGTAGCGCTCGGCGAAGCGTCTCAGTTCCCTGCGCGAAGGCGGCTTGCGGTCGATGTCCACGAAGTGCGTCCGGATCCTCCGCTCCGAGAAGAAGCGGAGAACCTTGCGCGAGTCGGCGCCCTTCTTCCGCCCGAAGATCTGAACGTCCACGGCTCTCCTCTCGCCCGGCGTCAGTAACGTCGGCGATGACCCGGCCCGGTGGCTCGGCACCCACGCGCGAGTCTACCCATTGCCTCCGCGGTGTGCCAAACCAGCCGCACGCCCGCGGGCCAGCAGGCCGCTTCGCAACAGCGCCCGGGTAGCGGACTTTCGGCGTCGGGTGTGCCACGCCGATATTGTTACTCGGCCTGGCGTCCCTCTCCTCGCAGGAGGTCCGGCATGATCAAGCCTTCCCGCGCCGCCGCCCTCATCCTCCCGGCGCTTGCGTTCGGCTCTTGCGCCGACGGTCCGCTTGCCCCGGAAGCCTTGGCCCCCGAGGACCCTTCGTTCGCAAGCCACGGGGACGCGCCCCTAGTCGATTTGAGAGCCAGCAGTGGGGTCGATCCCATCGAAATGCAGGTCAACGGCACCACCGTCCTCGGGTCCTTTTCCGCCAGGTTGATCGCCCGCCCCGGCGTGCAGACCGGCGTCGTCGTCACCGAGTGGGACTCGGGCGCACCCAAATCGAATACGGTCGAGATCGAGTTGGTGGCGCTGGACCTCGTTTCGATCGATCCCGTTCCCATCATCGAGTTCGTTGGGAAGGGCCGGCTGCGAGACGGCGCCACCGGGCGCCTGGTTGAGTTCGAGGTCAGCGGGACCGCCCAGCAATCCGCGACCGAGCCGGATTGCGTGCTCTTCGATTTCATCGGCGGTGGCCTGTACGACGCCCAAGTGGAGCTGCCTGGCCGACTGGAGGTGCGGCGGTAGCGACGACGCTCGGAAATCGGGGGACCTCGGTGGTCCGACCCGCGGTATGAATATATGGGTTCTCACGGACCCGGACCCCGAGTACCGGAAGGAGAGGCCCATGTCGGCCGCCCGCTCGCGCCTTCGCTTTGGCGCACTCATTGGAGCGACGGCAACCGCCGTCGCGCTCGCCCTGAGCCTAACCGCACCGGAGGCGCTCACCGCCCAGCGCGGCTCCGCCTTTCGAGGGGGAATAGGAGCGCTGTACGGAGCGCCCGTGGGGGAGTTCGGGGACTTCGTCGAGCGGGGCTACGGGTTGGGCTTGTACGGCGTTCTGCCGCTGGATCCCGCCGGGATCATTGGCCTGCGGGCGGACGGCGGCTTCCTGATCTACGGGCACGAGCGCCAGCGCGACTGCATCAGCGTTACCATCGGCTGCCGGATCACAGTGGACGTCAACACGACCAACAGTATCGCTCTGGCGGGGCTCGGGCCCGAGCTGTCGCTTCCGGCGGGCCCGATCCGGCCTTACGTGAACGGACGAGCCGGGTTCGCCTACATCGCGACGACCTCTTCGGTCCAGGGCACGCGCTCAGACGTGGACTTCGCCAGCACGACCAACCTGGACGATTTCGTCTTCTCTTGGGGCGCCGGCGGCGGCCTCGCGATCCAGCTTTCGGCCGGCCGGAGGCCGATCGCGCTGGACCTGGGCGTCACCTGGCTCGACAACGGTAGGGCGCTGTACCTACGGGAGGGCGACATCGTCGACCTGCCGAACGGCGACATCGAGCTGAACCCGGTGCGCAGCGATACGGACCTGGTGGTGTTCAGGCTGGGCGTGGCGATCGGCGGCTGACGCGCGCGGAAGCGACCAACTGAAACCCGAGGCGCGCCCGCTCGTATGGTAGGTGCAGAAAGAGCGTCCCCGGACGGGGGCGCCATGCACCGATACAGCGAGCACCAACATGGCCTCCGAGAACACGTCCGACCCGCGCAAGGTCCTCATGCGGGATTTCATCATCTTCCAGGTCAAGCTGGTGCTGGACGGCCTCAAGGACATGGCGTTGGTGACGCTCGCTACGGTCGCGGCGGCCATCGACCTGATGCGCGGCCGCCGGTCGGAGCCGCGGCTTTTCTACCAGGTAGTTCGCATGAGCGAGAAGTGGGACCTGTGGCTGAACCTGAACGAGGCCGCCGAGCACGCCGAGGACACCGCCGACGGATTCTTCGGCGCGAGCGCGGCGGGCGCGGATTCGCTACTCGGACAGTTGGAGATGGCGGTGCGCGGCGGGGACGCGCCGCGGTCCCGGAAGGCCACCCGCCAGGCGACCGCGGTCTGATCCGCGCGTCTAAAAGTAGGGACAGCGGGCGTGCCGGCCGAGCCGGGCCGGCGCGCCCCCTTTCATTGAGCCACCACACAGCCTGCGTTATACTTTGCCCGTAAGGGAATGTGCGAATGCGCCTGGGCCGCGTCGTCCCGTATCAGACACGGGGGCAGCGCGGCCGTTTCGTTGGACCGGAAGATCTATTGAGTTTTAGAGACCTGCTCGAAGAAGAGCTGCTCCTGCGCGCGATCGACGATCAGGGGTGGACGGAGCCTACGCCCATCCAGCGATCCACCTACGCCGCGGTCGCGAGCGGGAAGGATGTCGTAGGTGTCGCGCAGACAGGTACGGGCAAGACCGCCGCGTTCCTGCTTCCCGTGCTCGAGCGACAACTCGAGTCGGAAGGTCTGCGCACGCTGGTTTTGTGCCCCACTCGGGAGCTCGCCCAGCAGGTGGCCGACGAGGCCAAGGCCCTCCTCGAGCACACCGACCTGTGGGCCGGACAGGTGTACGGCGGGGTCCCGATCAGGCCGCAGCTCAGGGACCTGCGGGCCGGCTTCGAGGTGCTGGTCGCGACTCCAGGCAGGCTGATCGATCACCTGGAGCGGCGCTCCGTGCGGCTCGACGAGATTCAGACGCTCATCCTGGACGAGGCGGACCGCATGCTCGACATGGGCTTCCGGCCGCAGATCGAGACCATTCTGCGCGCGGTGCCAAAGGAGCGTCAGACGCTGCTCTTCTCGGCCACCATGCCGAACGGAGTGCACGCGTTGGCGCTGAGGCTGTGCAAGGATCCCGAGTGGATCCGGGCCACGCCCGACACGACCGCCGCCGAGACAGTGGAGCAGACCGTCTACTCGGTCCGGCCCGACCGCAAGGTCGAGCTACTGCTGGAGCTGTTGGGTCAGGAAGGCATGGACCAGGTATTGGTGTTCACCCGCACCAAGCGCGGCGCGGACCTCCTCCACCACCGCCTCAAGAGCGCTGGGATCGGCGTCACCGTCACGCACGGCGACCGCGACATGAAGCACCGGACGCGGGCGCTGGAGTCCTTCGCGGGCGGGCGGGTGCGGGTTCTCGTGGCCACCGACGTGGCGCAACGTGGGCTCGACATCGACGGCATCAGCCACGTCGTCAACTACGACGTTCCGCAGGACCCCGAAGACTACGTGCACCGCATCGGCAGGACCGGCCGCGCGGGTGCGGAGGGGGATGCCATCACCTTCGTGACCGCCACCGATCTGGGCCAACTGAAGAGCATCGAGCGCCTGCTCGGATACGGCCTGCCGCTCGTGTCGCTGGAGGGCTTCGATTACGCCGGCGCCCCGGTGGAGAAGCCGGCGCCCGTAGCGCGCAGCCGCTCCGGCCGTGGCTTCGGCTCCCGTGACATCAGCGAGCTCACGCCCGAAGAGCGCGCCAAGCTGTTCCCTACGGGATAATCTTCAGCGCCTTTCGGCCAGGCTGGCGACGCCTCGAATGAGCACCCCGAGGGAGGATAGCCCCACCTCTCCCTCCTCACGTATCTCGGCCAGAACCTCCCGGAACGTATCCAACTCGCGGCTGTGCTTCTCGCGCACACGAGCGAGCGACGCCTCCGTAGTGCCTTTGCCCGGCTCGGGCGAAGCTCCCGCCACGACCTCACCGGTCAGCGCCCTGTGCGCCCGGCTCAGATCATCGGCCAGCCCGTGCGCGATGCGCTGATCCCAACGATTCTCGCCGGCGCTGTCACGCAGGCGCTCGCGCAGCCAGGGCACCTCGAGCATCTCCGACGTCAGGTAGTAGGCACGCGCGGCCCGCAGGGTATCGGAATCCCGCTCCCTTGCGACCCGCAGGATCTCCAGCAGCTGATCCAGGAAGCGCAGCGTAATGAGTCGCCGAGCGAGATCGTGCCGTTCGGTGAGCGCCTGCAGCTCCCGCACCCGCTGCTCGTATATCCTGCGCTCCTCGCCGGCCACGATGTCGGTGAAGTGCTCGCGCAGCAGGGCGAGGCCATCCTGGTGCTCGTCCACGACCATCGATGGGGGAGCGTCCTCCGCGACGTTGGCCAACACCCAGCGCGTGGTCCGGTCCAGCACCCGGCCGAGGCCCGCGAGCCACCTGTACAGGACATCCGTCGGGATCTCGCCCTCCAGGTCGGCCAGCGTCCCACGCAGGGTAAGCGCGCCGCACAACTGCGAGGCGATGATCCAGGCGCGCGCGGCTTGGATGGGGCGCACCCCGGTGTCGCGCGAGGTGCGGTGGATGAACGTGGCACCCATCAAGTCGACGAGGTCGTTCGCCATCTGGCAGGCCACGATCTCTCTGCGCAGGCGATGGCTCGCCAGGGCCTCGTTGCCCGCCACCTCGACCGCCTCCGCCGGGAAGTAGTCCTCCAGGTAGCGAGCGGCGATGCGGTCGTCGGGCAGGCCTGACGCCAGGATGTGGCGTTTGAGCGCGAGCTTGGCATAGGAAAGAAGCACCGCCAGCTCGGGGCGGGTGAGCGTGCCGCCCTCGGCCCGACGCTCCTCGAGCGACTCGGGGCCGGGCAGCCGCTCGGCCGCCCGGTCCAGGATGCCGGCTCGGCCCAGTCCCGTCATCAGCGACGCGAAGTCGTCCAGGCTCGCCCTTACACGTCGCTGATCCAGCGACACCGCCAGGCTCTGCGAGCGGTTGTCGGCGAGCACGAGGGCGGTGACGTCGGGGGTGAGGCGCTCGAGCAGGGCGTTGCGCTCGGGCGTAGCCAGGCGGCCGGCGCGCACGGCTTCACCCAGCAGGATCTTGAGATTGACCTCGCGATCCGACATTTCTACGCCACCGGAGTTGTCCAGGGCGTCGGTGTTGAGCCTCGCCCCCGCCAGCGCCGCCTCGACGCGGGCTCGTTGCGTTAGCCCCAGATTGCCCCCCTCACCGACCACCAACGCCCTCAGGTCGTGGGCGTCGATCCGAACCGGGTCGTTGCTGGGATCCCCCACCTCGGGGTGGGTCTCGGTGCTCGCCTTGACGTAGGTGCCGATGCCCCCGTTCCAGAGCAGGTCCGCCGGCGCAGAGAGCACCGCGCGGACGAGCGCCTCGCCGTCCAGCGTCTCGACGTCGTCCTGCAGCCCGAGGACCCTTCGGGCCTCCGGGGTCAGGTCGACCTCCTTGGCCGCTCGCGGAACGATGAACCCGCCGGCGCTGATCAGGTCCCGATCGTAGTCGTCCCAGGACGACCTCCCGAGCCGCCCGATCCGCTCGCGCTCGGCGTACGACGCCGACGTATCCGGGTCGGGGTCGATGAAGACGTGCCGGTGGTCGAACGCCGCCACGAGCCGGATATGAGGGGACAGCAGCATGCCGTTGCCGAAGACGTCGCCGCTCATGTCGCCGATGCCTACGACCGTAAACGGCTCCGACTGGATGTCTACGCCCATCTCTCGGAAGTGGCGGCGTACGCTCTCCCAGGCACCGCGGGCGGTGATCCCCACCACCTTGTGGTCGTAGCCGTTGGAGCCTCCCGACGCGAAGGCGTCGCCGAGCCAGTAGCCGTATTCCGCGGCGACGGCGTTGGCGATGTCTGAAAACCTCGCGGTGCCCTTGTCGGCGGCCACGACCAGGTAGGGATCCGGGTCGTCCCAGCAGACGACGCCCTCGGGCGACACGACCGCGCCGTCCACCAGGTTGTCGGTGACGTCCAGGAGCCCACGGACGAGCGTCTTGTACTGCTCGCGCCCCTCCTCCAGCGCGGCGGCCGGGTCGGCGGGGAGCTTGCGCGGCACGAAGCCGCCCTTCGAGCCCGCCGGCACGATGACCGCGTTCTTCACCTGCTGGGTGCGCACTAGCCCCATTACCTCGGTGCGGAAGTCATGGGGACGGTCGCTCCAGCGGATGCCGCCGCGCGCCACGGGTGCCCCACGTAGGTGCACGCCCGACATGCGCGCTGAGTGGACCCACATTTCGAACGCCATGGTGCGCTTGGCGATGCCCCCGAGGGACTTGCCGTCGAACTTCAAAGAGACGTAGGGCGCCCCCCCCGACGTGGCGGTCGGCGCGGTGCCTCCGTGCCGGAAGAAGTTGGTTCTCGAGGTCGCGCCGATCAGGACGGCGAGGCGTCGGAGGGCGCGGTCGTCCGCAAGCGAGGACACGCCGTCCAGCGCCGCCGTGAGCCGGCGCGTCAGTCGCGCCGTTTCGGCGCGGCGGCTTTCGAAGTCATCGTGGGCGTCGGGGTCGAAGCGCGCCCGGAACACATCGACCAGCAGCGCTGCGACCTTCCTCTGCGCCAGCAGCGCGTTGATCAGCGAGATGCGGCTCGGCACGGCGCCGATCTGGAAAGCGTACTCGGCGTAGGCCCGGAGCACGTCCACCAGCCGCCAGTGGAGGCCCGCGTCCAGGACCAGCCCGTTGAGGGCGTCGTTCGCGGCGGCGCCCCCCCAGGCCGCCAGCACCGTCTCCGAGAGGAGGCCGCCCCTCTCCACGAGGTCGAGGGGCCTACCGCTGCGATCGGTTACGGAGAACTCGTAGATGTTGGCCTTGCCACCCTCGGGATCCGCCACCTCGAAGGGGCTCATCGCGATCACGCGCAGGCCCGTGTTCTCGAGGATGGGCATGAAGTCGGAAAGGATCAGGCTCCGCTCGCGCAGAACCAGCTTCAGCCGCGTGACGTCCTCTTCGGCCTCCGGCGCCTCCCCATCCAGACCGACTTCCTCGGCCAGGTTGCGCAGGTGGATGCCCACCGAATCCCCGCGCGCCCGCATCTCCTCCAACAGCAGGATGTCCTGCTCGGCCGTCGCCGGGGTGGCCGAGGCCCTGTACTCGGGGCTGAAGGCGTCCGCGTAGCGGTCGGTGAGCTCCTTGGCCTCGGATTTGGAGCACACGGCGGTGAGGCCCTCGTACAGGCGATCCTTCCAGCTCCGAATCAGCCCACGGACCACCCCTTCCAGCGCCACCGCGTCCGCGCTGTCGATGGCCTCGGGGGAGGCCGAGATATAGAAATGCAGCCGCGCCTGATCGCCTCCGCCGAGCGCCAGGTGGTAGTTCAGCACCTCGCCACCGAAGCGCTCGACGAACGCCCGCTCGACCTCCTTGCGGACCTCTCCGCTGAATTTCTCCTTGGGCAGGATGACCATCACGGTGGCGCCCCTGCGCAGCGCGTCGGGTCGGACCGTTACCCGGACCTCGTGCGTGTGATAGAGCGCCAGCACGGCCTGGATCTCTTCGCCGATCTCCGCGGCCGAGGTTAGGAAGAGCTCCTCCTTCGGCAGCGAGTTGAAGATCGTGATGATCTCTTTCCAGTCGTGCGACCCCGCCACCACGCCCGACTCCTCAAGCAGATCGTGCAGCTTCTCACGCAGGATCGGGATGCGCTCGGCGTCCTCCGAGAAAGCCTGCGACGTGAACAGGCCGATGAACCTGTGTTCGCCGCAGACGCGCCCCGCGTCGTCGAGCTTCTTGATGCCGATGTAGTCCATGCGGGCGCGGCGATGGACCGGGGACTCGGCGTTCGTCTTGCTCGTGATCAGCAGCGGCCCGCCGGAGACCCGTTCCCTGAACTCCGGGCTCAGCGTAGACAGACGGACCGGACTGGCGAAGCTCGATCCGGCCTCATCGCGCAGGATACCGAGGCCCGACCCCAGGTGGGCGTGTATCTCGCGATCGCCGTCGGGCAGATCGGTGATGTCGTAGCCCCGGTAACCGAGGAAGACGAACGCTCCGTCGCGCAGCCACCCCAGAAAGGCGAGGATCTCGTCGATCTCGTACTTGCGTTCGGGCCGTACGGCGGCGTGTCCGCTCAGGTAGGCGACGGTGCCGTCGAGCGCCTCCAGCATCGCTGCGAAGTCCGCGGTGGCGCGTACCACGTCCTGCAGGTTGTCCTCGACGGCCGCGCGGATGGACGCGAGGCGCTCCACGTCGTCGATGCGCGGGATTTCGCTATAGACCAGTGACTCGAGCGGCTCTCCATCGCCCGCGGGTCCCAACTCGGTGATGGTGCCGGCTTCATCCCGCACGACCCTGAGCACCGGGTGCAGGAAGCGCTCGATGGCGAAGTCTTCGGCGTGCAGGAACTCCCGGATCGTGTCCACCACGAAGGGGCGCTCCGACAGGTGGGTCCGCAGCACCGTCACCGGAGCGCTCCACCCCTCATCGTCGACGGCCGGGTTGACCGCCTCCACGTCGACCCTGTCCGGCCGCGAGCGCTTCAGATGTCGCCAGCTCCCGAACACCAGATGCGCCACCGTTTCCGGCGTCCGATCCAGGTAGAACTTGTCCGGCGCCTTGGCCAGGAAGAGGCCACAGAAGGTCGCCGCAAACCCGGCCTCGTCTGGGCCCGCCAGTTCGCTTACGAGCGCGCACACCTCGTCCATTGGAGGCACGTCGACCTTCTTGGATTTGCGAGGGGAATGGTTCGGACCCGTGGACACGCCCGCCCGAGCCGACGGTCCGCTGTCGGTCGATCGGGCTGGTTCGGCCACGTCCGACGTCGACGCGCGCTCCGTGGGGGCTTCGGTGCCCCCGGAATCCGTGGTCATGTCGCGGCTAATCGCAGTCGGGCGCTATTCTCGGTTCCCCGGAGCGGGTCCGCAAGGACGAAGCCAGAATGGGCCGCGCACGCACAAGCGCCGGCGCCGTCCGCCGCCGCACGCGGAACCGTCCACCCTCGGGGGTAAACTCACGGCTCTTCCGCGCCCGGGTCGGGTCCACCTGGCTCGGCCGCCTGCAGGTCAACGGCAAACGCGCGCACAGCAGCAGCATACTGCTCCCACGCCGTCTCCGGAATGTCGTTGTGGCCCGCCCGGTCGAACCAGGAATGGCGCTTGGGCTCGCGGGCTGCCTGGAAGAGGGCGGGGCCGTGTCGGAAGGGCACCACGCGGTCGCGCCGGCCGTGGACGATGAGCACGGGAGCGTCGACGCGATCGATCAGCGTCTCGTTGGGGAAGCGATCGAACGGCAGCACGGGCACCTGCGTCACCACCCTGAACGCGGTGGTGAACGCTCCCTCGAGGATCACCCCCGCCACGGGCTCGGCCGCGGCCAACTGCAGCGTGGGGCCGCCGCCCACCGAACGCCCGTACAGCACCACGCGGGTGGGAGGCACCCCCAGCTCGTCGCGCAGATAGGTGTACGCCACGCGCGCGTCCTCGCTGGCGGCGCGTACGCTGGCCGTCCCCTCGCTCAGCCCGTAGCCCCGATAGTCGTAGCCGAACACCTCGAATCCCAGCTCGCGCAGCATTTCCATGCGCGGCCGTATCAGGCCGATGTCCTCGAAGTTGCCGTGGCTGTAAAGGATGGCGTAGCGCGCCCCTTCGAGCGGGAGGTGCAGGCCAACCAGAGCCGAGCCGTCGATGGCCCGCAGCGTGACCATGTCGGGGTCGCGCCGCTCGTAGGTCGACGAAGGCGCCGGCAGGATCATGCGGTCCGAGAAGAAGAAGGCCACCACCAGCGCCACGCCGTAGGCGGCTACGAGCACGAAGGCGGCGGTGCGGATGAACGCGATCATGCGGCGCCCGCTGCGGCCAGAAAGCGGCTCGTCTTGCCCGAGCTCGGCACGGCGTCCACGCCGATCTCGGCCAGGAGTCGCGCCAGCGCAGCCTCGGCCGCCGCCGCTTCCTCGGGCGTGGACTCCGCGGGCAACTCGAGCTCAACCTCGAGATCGGTCCTGTCGCCGGGCAGCTCGGTCCGGTCGAGCTCCAGGCACGCCGTGCCCAGACCGGGCAACAACGCTCGCACCCGCGTCCGGCGGTTGCGGAAGCTGCCGAGCGGTTCGATGCCACCGGGCGCGAGACCAGCCGCGCTGGCGACCAGAGGCGCGTCGCCGGTCAGCGCCGCGAGCGGCGACGTCTCGCCCGCCAGCATCGCGGCGGCGGCCTGCGCGTCCACCCGCGCCTCGATTTCCTCACGACTCCTGGCCGCCCCCGCGCGCACGGTAGGTCCCTTCAGCGTCACCGACCAGCGGCCGTCCTCATCGCGCAGGCGCAGCGCCAGGCCGGCGCCGCGCAGGCTCAGCTCCGGTGTGTCGAACAGGTAGTTCGTCTGCCACACGACGCCCAGAACCTCGCCCCCGGCGGAGGCGATCAACTCCTCGGCGGCCCGTTCGTCGGGCAAGCGTAATTTGACCTCGATTTCGCGCGCCATGGCCCACTAGGGGACTAGAAGAGCGACAACTGTCCGTCGGAGTCCCGCGGCGGCACGTCCTCGCCCGAGACCTCCCGCGCCGGGGCGGCCCTCTCCGCCTGCGGCGGTGTAGGCCGGATGTCCGATCCGGCCTCCCGCGCCGGCGCGAACGCGGGCGCGAGCGCGGCCGGCGCGACCCCGAACGGCGTGTCCGCTCCGGGCCCGCGCCCCACGCCCGGGCACATCCCCACCAGTCGATACCCGCAAAACACGCACTCGGCCGGATCGTCGGCCAGCCGCGGCTCGCCGCCCGATGCTATCGCCGCGCGGGTTGCCGTACACCTTTCGGCCGCCTCGGTGGCGTCCAGGGCCTCTTCTCGCACCGCCACGCCCGGTGCGCTGAAAACGAACGTGAAGGCGTCCACGGGCTCGCCCGAAAGCGCCGCGGTGGCGTCCACGTAGACGTCCCTCTGGGGCCTGTAGTGCGCCACCGCCGCTCCCGCCTCGGGCGCGGTGAGGCGATTGGTCTTGACGTCGAGGAGCCGCCAGCCGGCTGCGTCTCCGCCGGGTGGCGCGGCGAGGTCGATGGCACCCTGGGTCGAGCGGCCGTCCGCGTGCACCCGCAGGAACGGCAACTCGCGGCGCGCCCCCGGCGCCTCCCGCAGTTCCGCGTACCCCGGCTCGCTCAGGACGCGGTCCACCTCTCCCCGCAACTCGGCGCGGTAGACCGCCCCGCGGTCCGTTTCGGGCGGCGGCGCGTGCTCGTCCCAGCGGCCGATCGCCGCCTCGATCACGTCCGCGAGCTCCTCGGGGTCACGGTAGCGCTCCAGCACTTCGTGGACGATGCGACCGCGCACGACGCCGCGGATCAGCGCGTCGTCGCCGGCGTGCAGCTCGATGTCGGGCTCGGGCACCTGCAGCACGTACTTGAACCAGTGCCGCTTCTGGCACCGCTCCCGCGCGAGCAGTTGGGTCGCCGAGAAGCGCAGCGGGCCGGCCGGCGTCCTCAGCGCGGGCGGCGGCTCCGCGAGCACCTCCGCGGGGGAAGGAACGAGTGGGTCGGGCGGCGGCAGCTCGGCGGTGGCGGTCGTCGCTCCAGCCTCCGCTTCGACGTCGGCGTCCGCCACAACGGCCACCCGCGCGGACCATTCCGCGCCGGCTCTGTCCCGGTACGCCAGCGTCTCGCCCGCCGCGCCGGGGCCTCCCTTCAGCGCATCGCCGAGCGGCTCGAAGGCCTCTGTGAGCTCTCGGGCGAAGGTGCCGCTGCGGGGGCGCTGGCCGAGCGGGATGCCGGTCAGTATCAGGCGATCCCGGGCGCGCGTCTGCGCCACGTACCACTGGCGCTTGGCCTCCGCCCGCGCCTCCGCGTGCAGGCGGTGGGCGGCGTCCTGGAACGGCTGCGGACGCTCGTCGGAAGGCACGTCGGGATCGCCGATGAAGAGGCCGTCCCCAACTCGCAGAAACTGATCCCGGTCCGACGGGGGAGGGCGCGCGATGTCCGCCCAGAACACAACGCTCCACTCGAGGCCCTTGGCGCCGTGGACGGTGCTGATCGTGAGGACATCGTCGTCTGCGGCGTACAGGCGGGCCGGGGGCTGGCGAGCCACGCCGTCGCGGTCGCGCTGCCTCCGCTCGGCCACGTCGGCCAGGAAGTCGCCCACGCTCCGGTCCGACGCGGCGCGCGCGAGCGCCAGGAACCGTCGCACGTTGGCAACCGCCTGCATGCCCGCCGAGCCCGCCAGGGCCAGGTGCGCCAGGTAACCCGTTCGATCCAGCAGGTCCTCGAGCAAGTCGGTCGTCGGCACCCGGTCGCGCAGCTCGTCCAGGTCCTTGAGCAGACGCACGCCGGACGCGAGCCGAGTTGCTTCCTCGGCCGTGGGGGCCAGTGCGGCCAGCGTACCCAGCCCACCCGACTCGTCGACGGACGAGGCGACCGACTCGGTGAGCGGGGCGAGCGCCCTCCAGTACGGCCGGCCCGCGTGGCGGGCGATGCGCAGCAGGGTGTCGTCGCGCACGCCGACGAACGGGCTGCGCAAAAATCCGAACAGCGCGCGGTCATCGCGTGGAGTGCGCACGGCCTGGAGCGCCAGGATCATGTCGACCACTTCGCGCCGCTCCAGCAGGCCCTCGCCGCGCACCGAGTAGACGGGTACGCCGGCCTCCTTGAGCGCCTCTTCGTATGCCGCGAGATCGGTCCAGGTCGACAGCAGGATCGCCATGTCGCGCCACCTTGTGCCCGCGTCGTGCTCGGCTCGGGCTCGGCGCGCGATCCACCTGGCCTCGGCCCGGCGAGCGGTAGCGCCCGGAAGGGGCTTCCCATCCTCCCCCGCGGGCAGCAGCAGCACTTCCACGGCGGGCTCGCCGGCGATCGCCCTGGTCGCGGAGAGCGGCAGGTAGCGAATCTCGAAGTCGGCGTGCGCCTCACCGTCGACCGGCTCGTCGAGCTGCTCCCCCGAGGTCGCGTCCACCCACCCCAGAATCTCCGGCGTGCTGCGAAAGCTTTCGTCCAGCGGCACGACGGTGCCCCGCCCGGAGCGGAAATCGCGCTCGACGCGGGTCCACACGCTCACGTCCGCTCCACGGAACCGGTAGATGCTCTGCTTGGGGTCTCCGACGAGGAACAGCCGCGTGACGTTGTCCGGCGCTCGGGACGGTACGGCGGAAGGCGGCAAAGGGACCGGCAACCCCACCCCACTCGAGTCGAATCCGCCCTGACCCACCGTCTCGATGGCGGCCAGGTCCAGCCCGCCCAGCCGGTAGGCGATGTCCTTCTGCACGGGGTCCACGTCCTGGAACTCGTCGATGATGAGCACGCGGATGCGGCGCCTGAGGGTGCGCAGGGCACGCGGATCGTCCCGGAGCAGGTTGCGGGTCCAGGCTATCATGCGGTCGAAGTCGACCGTGCCGGCCTCGTCCAGCTCCCGCTCCAGCGTCTCGCCTGCGGTCGCGGCGAGGCCCACCAGCGCGCGCGCGTCCGGGTCCAGGTCCCGGGCCCGTCGCAACCTTGCCAGCACGTCCGAATCGCTCAGCAGCTCTGCGATCCAGCGCTCCACCTCGCGCACCGATCTGCGGGCCAGGAGGTCGGCGACGTCCGGAGCGGCCGAGCCGGCCGCGTCGACCAGGGCTTCGCGCGCGGTGCTCCTGATGAGCGCCGCGGCCTCGCCCTCATCCAGGACCCGAAGCGACGGGTCGCGTCCCGTACGCAGCGCGAACTCGCGCAGTACGTCGCCGCAGAAGCGGTGGATGGTGCCCACGCGAGCCCCGTCCACTCGGCGCGCCAGATCCGCCCGGCCGTGCGCCCGCAGGGCCTCGCGCAGGCCACTCTTCAGATCCGCGGCCGCCTGGTTGGTGAACGTGATCGCGGCGATCTCGTGCAGGTCCAGGGGCCGGTCGGTGCGCGCCGGGCCGTCCGGTGTCTGGACCTCCACGCCCAGCAGGTACAGCAGCGCCGTCACCACGGTGTAGGTCTTTCCGGTGCCCGCGCCCGCGGTCACGAGCACGTGGCCGTCCAGCGCACGCACGGCGTTCCACTGCGCGCGCCGCGCCGGCTGCCTGGGCCCGGATCCGCCGGCGCTCATCGCTTCGGGCCTCCCGGCACGCGGCAGATGTCCCAGCCCTGGCAATAGGGAGGGCACCCGCAGGAGGGGGCCGGGCGCGCCGGGAAGCGCCCCGCCCGCACCTCGGCGGCCTGCCGCGCGGCGGCCTCCAACGCCCGCTCCCGCCGGCTCGCCTGAGCCGGGTCTCGAACCAGCTCTTCGTCGCCTTTGGCGACGGTCACGAGCGGCAATTGGTGCTTCACGTTGCGGTTGCTGATGGTGCGGTACTCCAAGCGCGCGATCTCTTGTCCCGGTCGAAGCTGCTCCAGCGCAGCCGCGTACAGGGGGATCTGCAGCACGACGCCGTCGTCCCAGCCTTGGCGCTTGCCGCGCGCGGGCACGGACCAGTCGCTGGACTTGTAGTCGACCGCGGCCAGGAACGTGTGGACGTCCCGCACGCGCGGATCGGTGCCCACCTCCACGCGGTCGATCTTGCCGCGAATCCGCAGGGAGCCGGATCCGGCGGCGACCTCCAGGTCCTCGAAGGCCAGCTCGTGCTCCACGACACCGGTCCGGAGTTGGGGATACTTGGTGTACGCGCGCTTGTTTTCCCCCTGGGCGGCCAACTCCGCCTCCCACTCCAGGTAGCGCACGAGCGCGCGCTCCAGCTCGGTGGTCTTCGCGTCCCTCAGGGCGGGTGGAACGGCGCGCAGCGCGGCGGCGTCCCGGGGCGTGGCCTCCTCGATGGCCCGTCGCAGCGCCTCGCCCACCGCCGGCCGCGCCCAGTCCAGGTCGGCTGGCATCAGACGGAAGGGCGCGTCGACCCTCTCTCGGGCGCGATCGTAGAAGCGGTGGAGCGCGTCGTGAAACAGGTTTCCGCGCGCGATCGGCTCCAGGTCCGCATCGGGATCCTCGCGCTTCTCCAGCCGCAGGAGGCGGGCGCTGTACCAGGCCCATGGACACTTGGCCATCCCCTCCAGGGACGTGGGACTCCACACGTAGGAGTCCCCGTACTGGCTCGTCAGCCAGGCGACGAGCTCGGGATCCTCGACGAGCCCGTTCCACGGCCCCGGCCGTCCCGCGGCTCGCTCTTCCTCCATGCGCGCGGCGTACTCGGCCTGGCGCGCGCCGGCGGCCCCTTCAAACAGCGGGACTCCGGGTGTGAGCACGCGGCGGGTGGGGATCGCCTCCACCGGAAACGACCCGGCGACGGACTCCAGATCCTCCAGGAAGCCGGACGCGATAGTACCTTCGCCGCGGTCGTCGACGCGCGACCACGAGAGCGTCAGCGACTGGGCCGCGGCCCCCACCACGACGCCGAACAGGTCGCGCTCGCGGCGCTCCCAATGGGTCCGCGTGCGCAGCGGCAGGCCCGCCGCGCGCAGCCGCTCGCGGTCCCCTTCCTCCAGCAGTGGCGACGCGGGTGCCAAAAGCGGCCAGCGACCGCTCTCCATGCCGACGACGAAGACGTGGGCGAAGCGCCGGTAGGCCGCCGCGGGCGCCTCGAGCACGCGGACGCCGGTGCGGACCGTGGTCCAGATCGCCGCGTCGCCCTTGAGCATGGATCTGAGAAAGCGAGCGAACGAGGTCACGTCCAGGAGAGCGTCGTCGCTGCCCCAGGAGTCCTCGCCCGCTCGGAGCTCGTCGACGATGCGGCGCATCCCTTCCCAGCCGGCGACGTCCCACCGCGCCAGTTCCTCGCGTCCACCGGGAAGCCGATACAGCAGCCGCGACACCCCCCAGGTGTCAGCGTCGAGCGCTGCGCCCAGCCATTCGAGCCACTCGCCGCGCGTGCGTGGACGGTCGAGTAGGCGAGCGCTCTCCGCGAACGACTCGAACCCGTGCAGCGTCCGGCGCACCCACTCCGCGGGCGGCAGTCGCGAGGGACGCCGGGTACCGTCGCCCTCTTCGGTGGACTCCCGCTCGCTCAGCTCCGCCTGCTCCAGCAGCCGGCGAATCGCCGAACTCCAGGCGGACAGGCCGGCCACGCGCCGGTGAAAGCCGATGTGGTTGATGACCACGGCGTCCAGCCCGGAGCCGACGTAGGGCTGCTCGGCGAGTTCGGCCAGGCCGTGTCGGGTCCAGCCCTGGGCGGCAGCCGAGAACAACGACAGCACCGCGCGCACCACCGGAATCTGCTCCAGTCGACGGCGTCGCCGGGCGGTGGCCGGCACGCCGACGCTGTCCAGCGCGCGCAGTGCCAGGTCGGTATAGGGGCGGCCGCTGCGAGCTACCACGCATACCTCGGCGGGCGGCACCCCCGCGTCCAGGAGGGCGCGCACGCGCGCGGCGACCTCTTCGGTTTCGCGGTCGGCGCCGTGCGCGGAGAAGGCCACGAGGCGCGGAAACGTCTCGCGGGCGGGAGCGTCCGTGGGCGCGGCGTCGGGCCCCAGCAGCCTGGCGCACAGGGCGTTCGCGAGCGGCGCCGAAACCACATGGATATCCTCTCGCGGTAGGTCCAGCCGGACCGCGCTTTGTACCTCCACGCGCTCCACTCGGGGCACCATCGGCAACGCGGAGAGAAGCCGCGGCCAGCCACCCGCCAGGTCCTGCAAGCCCACCAGGCGGACGCGGGTACGCCCGTTCAGGGCGGCGGCGCAGGCGGCGGGATCGGACACCATCTGGCGGGCCGCGTCGGCGACCGTGTCGCGGCCGTCGCGACGGCCCTCGGCCTCCAGCGCCTCCGTGTAGAACCGGTAGGCGCTCGTCAGCGCGCGATCTCGCTCGCGCTGAAACCCGTCCCGCGCCGCGCCCGGTCCTAGCCCCGCTTCCAGCTCCGACGGCGTGACGCCCTCGGCCGCCAGCTCTCCGAAAAGACGATCGGCGGCGTCCACGAAGGCGTCAGGCCGGCGCAACGCGGCGAAGAAGGCGCCGGCCTCGGCGAGCGCCCGCTCGACGAGCACGAGCCGCTCGAACGAGCCGCACGGCCGGCGATCGGACTGGCCCAGCCGGTCACCGACTTCGTGGAAGAGCGCAACGCCCGGGTCCCACCAACCCGGGTGGCCCTCCCGGGCAGCGCGCGCGACGAGGTCATCGCGCAAGCCCCCCTGCCGAAGCAGGAACAGGGTGTCCGGCCGAGGATCGCTTGGTGAAATCACGCCCGCATGAGGGCGGGGAGGGTCACAACTGGGCCAGATCGGACTCCCGCGTGGATGCCGCCTGGCCCGCGGCGTAGCCGTTGTCGTAATAGAAGACTCCGACGTACGCGTTGCGCTGGTCATCCGCGGTCAGGACGGTGACGATGCTGGAGTCTTCCAGCGTCCAGGCCGCCCGGAACTTGACCGCACCGCTCGCGACGGCCGCGGCGGCCGCGCTTTCCGTCGCCACATCCGGAATGACCTCTAGACTCGGGTGCCAGTCCGTTCCCGACGAGCTCGGCTCGCCGTACTTCTCCTCCAGCCGCGACTTCAGCGCCATGTAGTCGGCCACGTCCCTGCGATCATCCTGGTGATCGATGGTGTATCCGCCGTACGCGAGCCGTCCCTCGGTGAGCCCGTAGAACACTCGGCACTCCGAGCCTACGAGCATGGTGGAGTAGACCAGGACATTGCGCTCCTCGCCCATGGGAGACTTCCCCTCATGGGCGACGATTTCATCCCTGTCCGCGCCCCACTGGCACCCGCGAAATCCGTTCGTCTTCATTGCTTCTTCCGTTTGAGCCCCTGCGTCCGCGGCAGGATACGCGCTGGACCACGCACCTGCCAAGATCCCTCTCCTTTCGCGGGCAAACGCGGGGCGAGACGGCTACCGGACCGAGGCCCCTGCCTCGTCGACGGCGCGCCCCGCGATGCCGTCTCCGGCGACGGCGCACGTCTCATGCCTGGCGTCTACTCGCACCGCGCACTCAACCTGCGCTGGTGGGACGGAATCCACCGGCACGGGCGCCGGTGCGGCGCCGATGGAAACCGCCGTTGCCGTGGCGATCGACAGCCCTCCCAGCCAGACCCAGGCCGACTTCACCAGCGCAGGCAGCGCCGCCAGCGCGGGCGCCATCTTGGGCACGACGCCGCGCACCGCGACGAGCGCGACTCCCGGACCGAAGCGACGGCAGATGAGGAGGATGAGGCCGCTCGCCAACTTGCTGGCGTAGGCCAGCCGGCCAGCCGCTGGGCGCTCGCGGCTCGCGCGCCGCGCGTATCGGCAAGCGCACGCGATCACTCCGCGCCCGTGGCGGCAGCGGTAACACGACTCACTCGCAGACTCTGGGGGTCGACCCGCCGGCTGATGCGCCTTCGGCCGGCGTCGCTCGTTCGGGCGGCGCATAACGTCCTCCGGGCTGTGAATGAAACCGGCGTGGGGCCGGGCTGGAGTGCCGGGGGCCTTTCGGATAGCCCGCGGGCGACAGTCGTGGACGTCGCATTTCGAATATGTGGAGAGAGGGCCGGCGACGCAAGCCCTCCCGTAGCCCTCAAGTGCTTTTATGGCATGATCTTGGGTAATTAGCGGGGTGCTTTCGCGCTTGGTTCGAGATCACCATCCGTAGCCTCCCGCAGCGCGCGGTCGCGCGCCCCGGCCCGCTCAATACTCCACCAGTTCCGGCCGAACTGTCAGGATCGTGGTCGGCTCGGAGGCGGAGCGCCTGCCGCTGCCGAGCACTACGGTCTCCCCCAGTGGCACGGTCAGGGTGGTCTCGATGGTATGGCCCACGACGCCGGCCGAAAGGCGCACTCCGACGGTCACCGACCCGCCATCGCCTTCGGTGGCGACGCGGACGTTGCCGACCCACGCGGCGAGCTCGTATGCGCGCTCGGCCGTGGCGACCGGCTGGGACGAGCGTGCCCCCTCCGAAAGCGCCATCTCGGCCTCGGTAGCGAGCCGGTAGCCCTCGAATCGAAACAGGGCATCCAGCGCCTCGCGCACGTCGGCGATGCGCTCATCGGTCTCCTCGAAGCCGTCCGCCTCGATCACCCGAAAATGCAGCCGGACGCCGGGCCTCTCCCGATCGTAACGTTCCAGCACGACGGCGATCCTGTCCAGCGCCTCAGGCGTTTCCCTGACCGTGATCCCGGACTGGAAGGTGGTGATCATGCCCGGCGCGGCGGCGCGCTCGGCGTATACGTACGGCATCACGATGTCCGCAGCCTCGCTCGGCTCCAGGAACTGGAGGTCGAACGTGCGGGTCTCCAGGCGCCCCTCGGACTGGCAGGCCAGGGCGAGCGCGGCGATTCCCAGCAACAGTGAACGACCCACTCGCGCCCGGGTGCGGCTCGCTCTGCTGACAGCTTCATCGTGCATGGGTCTACCTCTCGGTTGGGCGTAGTCCATCGTACAGCCAGACCACGCGAATCTTCGGATTGTGAGTCTGGAACACGGCCACCCGAGCGCCTCCTGCGACCTCGACCGCGAAGGCCTCGGGCCTGTCAGCGCTTTGACCTGGAGGACCGAAGAGGTTCGCACCGGTCGGCGGAGCGACGGACCCGGAGGGCCACAGGAGCACCGCCAGGGCCAGCGCGGCGAGCGACGCCGGAGCCACCCGCCACCAACGAGTCGCGGGCGCGCGGGTCGCTCCGCGCTCCTCCACAGCCTCCCTTCGCGAACTCCGCGAGTAGCCCTTGAGCGCCATCCGCACCGCGTCGTCGGCCGAAAGCCGGGGAGTCGCCCGCTCCAGGCTCGCGGCGAGCAGGCCATGCGCCTGCCGAGCCGCACTCAGCGCGGCCGAGCACGCTCGACATTCAGCTACGTGCCGGGTGACCCATTCAGGCGCCTCGGCCAACTCCGCCGGGCGAGCCTCGAGCACCCACCGCTCCGCTCGCAGGCAGCTCATCCTTCGAGCCTCTCGTGCGCGTGCGGGTCCTCTACCAGGAGGCGAGACCGCAGCGCCCGCCTGGCCTTGAAGAGGTTCGCCCGTACCGTCGAGTCGTTGAGTCCCAGCATTTCAGCGGTCTCCTTGGGCGAGAAGCCCTGCAAGTCCACCAGGTCCATCACCTCGCGCTGTCTCCTCGGGAGCCGGAGGAAGTGCGCCTCCACCCGCTCCATGAGCCTCTGTCGGTCCACCGTCGGCTCCGCGGATGCCTCACGGACGACGCCAACGGTGGCCTCCTGCGCCTGCCGAGCTCGCCTCAGGAGGCTCTGCGCCCGCCTCCGCCAGGACGACGCCTCGTTCGCCGTGATCCGGTACAGCCAGGTGGTGAAGCGGCCCCGCCCCTCCCAGCCGCGCAGCTTCGCGTGGAGCGCGACGAGCACGCGTTGAGTCACGTCCTCGGCATCATCGGCATCGCCGACTCCCGCCAGCGCCCAGCGGTAAATGCGCACGTACACGATCCGAACGAGGGCCTCGAACGCGTCCGGCTCGCCCGCCGCCGCAGCGCTGGCCAGGCCGTCGACATCGACTTCACTCGACGTGGGATTCAACGGCTGTCCAGGCGCTCCCAGGAGTCGTCCTCCTTCCGGTTCTCGGGCATGTGACGCAAGCACGGTGCGCTCCGTTTACCGGTCTGGCGAATCGCCGGCCGGCGTCCCGGGCTTTCCTCCAGGCACCGCGCCGCGTCTGTTGGGCGGGTGATACGAGCCGACGACGACGACATCGCGATCCTCATCCTGGCGGGCGGGCGCGGCGCCAGGTTCGGGGGGCCGAAGCAACTCGAACCCGTGGGCCCAATGGGCGAGCCTCTGGCGGCCTATGCGCTCTACGACGCGGCGCTAGCTGGCTTCCGGCGCGCCGTGATCGTCTCACCGCCCGGGATGGCCGACCCCCTGGCCGCCCTGGTCACCAGGTTCGCGCCGGCGGGTCTGACGGTCGAGGCGACCGAGCAGCCACCCGCCGCGGGCAGGACCAGGCCGTGGGGGACCGCGCACGCGGTGCTCTCCGCCGGGAACGTCGTAGGCGAGGCCAGCTTCGCGGTCGCCAACGCGGACGACTTCTACGGTCGCCGCGCCATCATGGCGCTCGGCGAGTTCCTGTGCTCGGATGAGACGGGCGACGAGCGGACGGCAGTGATCGCATACCGGCTCGAGCGGACCCTGCGATTCTCGCAGGGGGTGTCGCGCGCGCTGTGCCGATCCCGGGGCGGATGGCTCACCGGGATCGAGGAACTCTTCGAGGTGCGCGCAGCGAGCGAGGGGGGTGGTGCAGGCTTCGTGGGCAGGACCGGGGATGGCCGCGTCGCGAAGCTCGGTCCGGAGGCCCTCGTCTCAATGAACCTCTGGGGTTTGTGCCCGGCGATCCTGCCTCCGCTCGAGACCCTCTGGCGCGAGTTCATCGCGTCCGTCCCGGGGCCTGACGACGAGTTCATGCTCCCCGCGGCGGTCGACCGGCTGCTTCGAAATGGCGAGGCGCAGGTGCGGCTCCTGGAGACCGACGAGGTCCCGTTCGGGCTCACCTCGCGGGCCGACCTGCCCGTCGCGCGAGCCCGGATCGCTCGACTCGTTGCCGACGGCGTCTATCCGGCGGACCTTGGCGCATGCAGCTGAACACGCTGGACTGGACCGTCCTGGCAGCGTACCTGGTGATCGCCGTGTCGGTGGGTCTCTACTTCGCGCGCCGCGCGGGCTCGGACACGAGCGAGTTCTTCCTGGCGGGCCGGACGATGCCGTGGTGGCTGCTGGGTACGTCGATGGTCGCCACGACGTTCTCCACGGACACTCCCAACCTGGTCGCCGACCTCGTGCGCTCGGGCGGAGTGAGCCAGAACTGGGCCTGGTGGGCGTTCCTGCTCACGGGCATGGCCACGGTGTTCTTCTACGCCCGGCTGTGGCGACGCTCGGATGTCTTCACCGACGTCGGCTTCTACGAGCTCCGCTACTCGGGCCGTCCGGCGGCCTTCCTGCGGGGTTTCCGCGCGCTTTACCTGGGGGTCTTCTTCAACGTGGTCATCATGGCCACGGTCACGCTCGCCGCAATCAAGATCGGGGGCGTGCTTCTGGGCGCAGACAAGTACGAGGTGGTGCTCGTCGCCGGCGCCCTGACGGTGCTCTACTCAGCCACCTCGGGCTTGTGGGGAGTGGTGGTGACGGATCTGCTCCTGTTCGTGATCGCGATGATCGGAGCCGTGGCCGCCGCCTACTACGCCCTCGGCCACCCCGACGTGGGCGGCCTGGCCGGGCTCGTCTCCCACCCGGACGTGGCCCCCCGGCTATCGTTCCTCCCCGACTTCACCGACTGGAGCACCGCGGCCGCGGTGTTCATCGTGCCGATCGCCGTGCAGTGGTGGAGCACTTGGTACCCCGGCTCAGAGCCGGGCGGCGGAGGCTACGCGGCGCAGCGCATGCTCGCCGCCCGGGACGAGAGCCACGCGCTCAAGGCCACGCTCTGGTTCAACGTCGCGCACTACGCGGTGCGGCCGTGGCCATGGATCCTGGTGGGGCTCGCGTCTCTGATCGTGTACCCGGACCTGGCGTCGATTCTGGCGGCCTTCCCGGACGTCGACCCCACCCTCGTCGGCAACGACATGGCGTATCCAGCCATGCTCGTGTTCGTCCCCCACGGGCTGCTGGGACTGGTGGCCGCCTCGCTGGCAGCCGCCTACATGTCCACCATCAGCACGCACCTGAACTGGGGCGCGTCGTACGTAGTGGACGACTTCTACCGCCGTTTCGTGGCCAGGGAGCGCACGGAGGCCGCGTACGTGCGGGCCGGGCGGCTCGCGACGGTGGGGCTGATCGTGCTCGCGTCGATCGTGGCGCTGTGGCTTGAGAACGCCCTGCAGGCGTTCCAGCTCATGCTGCAGATCGGCGCGGGAACGGGCCTCGTCTTCCTGCTCCGCTGGTTCTGGTGGCGCATCAACGCGTGGAGCGAGATCAGCGCGATGGTCGTCTCGTTCGTCGTCGCGGTGATCATGCAGTACGTGGATCTGAACCCCTCGCTGGAGCTCGTGATCGGGGTTGCGGTGACGTCGGTAGGGTGGCTCGCCGTGACTTTCCTGACCCAGCCGGATGACGAGGCCACGCTGCGCGCGTTCCATAAGAAGATCAGGCCGATCGGGCCGGGGTGGAGGGCTGTTGTGGGAAGAAGCGCGGCGACGACGGACGGCGAAGGCAGCTTCGCGACGCCGTTGTTGGCGTGGTTCCTGGGGTGCGTGCTGGTGTACGCGGCGCTATTCGGGACGGGGTTGCTGCTTTACGGCCAGGTAGGGCGTGGGCTGGTCGCTCTCACCATCGCCGCGGCCGCGACGGTGGGTGTCTTCCGACTGCTGCCGAGCATCCGACTGGTGGACTGAGGAGCCTCACAGCGCCCTGACCGTTGCGCCGCCCGAGGGCCGCGCCGACATGACGGCGTCCGCACCCGCGACAACCTCCAACGCAGCTCGGACCGCCTCTTCGTCCGCGGCGTTCACGAGCGCGATAGCCGCTCCGCCGAACCCGGCGCCCGTCAGCCGTGCACCCAACGCACCCGCATGCAAGGCCACTTCGACGAGCTCATCCAGGGAGGGCGTGCTTACCTCGTAGTCGTCTCGCAGGCTCGCGTGCGACGCGGTCAGGAGCGCTCCTAGCCGCTCTGCATCGCCATTCACGAGTGCCTCCCGGGCGTTGGCCACTCGGCGCGCCTCGGTTACGACGTGGCGGAAGCGCCGCAGGCCCCGACCCTCGCCCACATCGTCACCGAAGTTCCCGGCCAGCACTCCCGCCGCGGCCTCCAGGAGCTCGCGCGCATCGAACGCCGTCAATAGCTCCGCGAAGGAAGCGCCGGCGTATCCAACCGCCGCTGCCACCGCGACCAAGGCGGACGCGCCGCTCGCGCGGCGCTCGTTGTAGGCGACCCGCACGCTGCCCGACTTCTCCGCCACGTCACCGGAGTCGGCGACCAAGACCGAGAGCTCTTCGGGGAACCTCAGGTACTCGACGGACAGCGGCTCGAAGCTGAGGAGCGAAACGTGGCGGTCGCGGGAGAGCATGCACGCGGCCTGGTCCATGCCGCCGCCTTCCGTGCCGACGAAGCGCTCGGCGCGGGCCATCCGCGCGGCAAACGCCATCCTGTCCGTCTCCAGGCCATTCACGTGCGCCAGCGCGAGCCCGACCCCGACAACGAGCGCCGAAGAGGAACTCAGGCCTGCTCCCGTGGGCAAGTCCGAAGCGACGAGGGCATCGACTCCGCGGGTGCAGATCATCTCGGAGGACTCGTGCTCGGCCAGGGCCTTGGCCGCGGCGCGAGGATAGTTGCGCCAGTCGCCGCCTCCGAGCGGCACGATCGGCTCGAACAGACGAAAGTCGTCCCCCACCAGGTCGCTGGCCGAGTTGGCGATCCTGACGCGCCCGGCACCGGAGCCAGCGAGCGAAGGTGCCAGCAGCACCGTGACCGCCCGATCGATTGCGAACGGCATCACCGGCAACCCGTGATAGTCGATGTGCTCCCCAATCAGGTTGACCCGGCCCGGGGCGCGGACGGCGTGCGTGGGAGACCGTCCGTAGCGCATGCGGAATGCCTCGGTCCAACCCTCAGCGGCCGCCAAGGCCAAACCCGCCTATGCCTCAACCAATCCCAGCTCGGGCCAGCTTTCCCAGCGTCCGCGCGTGAAGTCCGGGAACTCGATCGGCTGGCTGCCGTTCGCGACCGACCACTCCGACAGGGGCGTGACTGCGCTCAGCGCGGCCGCGTCGTAGACGTTCATGTCGGTGGGCTCGCCCTCGTGCAGGCACTTGATCAGCCGGTAGTCCTCCATGAAGTCCATGCCGCCGTGACCCGCTCCGCGGGAGCGCTCCTCCATCGCCCGCCACAGGGGGTGCTCGTACTGCTCCAGCCAGGAATCGACCTCGTCCCAGCGGTGCGGCTCGCTCGCGCCCTCCACGTAGACGCGGTTCGGATAGCCCTGGAACAGGCCCTTGGTCCCCTGCACCATGTGTATCCGGCTGTAAGGGCGCGGCAGGTTGGTGTCGTGGCCGACGTAGATCGTGCGCCCGTTGGCGGTCTTGATCAGGCTCACGTTGACGTCGCCTAGCACGTACGTCTCCTGACGCTTCTCGTGGCCCTCCGGATAGTTGTCGCGCGCGTAGTTCTGGAGGCCCCGTGACGGACCGCTCATGGACACCAGGGTGGCGAAGCGGTCGCCGCGGTTGATGTCCATGCAGTTGGCGATGGGGCCCAGGCCGTGCGTCGGGTACAGGTTGCCGTCGCGCTGCATCGAGTGCGCGCGTCGCCACAGGCCCTCGCCCTCCTCGGAGAACTTGATCTCGCGCAGGTCGTGCAGGTAGCCGCCCTCGCCGTGCAGTATCTCACCGAACAGTCCCAGCCGGACCATATGGAAGACGAGCATTTCCATGCGGCCGTAGTTGACGTTCTCCATCATTAGGCAGTGCCGCTCGTATCGTTCGGCGTACTCGACCAGCTTCCAGCAGTCCTCCAGCGTATAGGCTGCGGGCACCTCGGTGGCGGTGTGCTTGCCGTTTTCCATGGCCGACACGCAGATCGGCACGTGCCACTCCCAGGGCGTGGCGTTGTAGACCAGGTCCAGCTCTTCCTCTGCGCACATGCGCTCGAAATCGCGCTCGCCGCGGTCGTAGCGCGCGGGCCTCGGGAAGCCCTCCTCCACCACGCGGTCCTGGATGCGCGTGACCTTCTCGGGCACGATGTCGCACACCGCGGTGATCTGGCAGCCCTCGATGCGCAGCAGGTTCTCGACGTGCGCGCTGCCCATGCCGCCCACGCCCACGAAGCCGATGCGGACGTGGTCGATCGGTGGCGCCGCGAGGAGCGCCTCGGGAGCGACGCCCGGGCTCGGGCCGCGCAAGCCGGGCCCCCGAGCGGCCGCGCCCGCCGCGACGGGGGCGCACGCACCCGTGCCCGCCAGCATCGCGAACCCCATTCCGGCTGCGCCCAGCTTGAGCGCCTCGCGCCGGTCGACTCCGTCGTTCGCCGGAGAGTTGTATGACTCGCTCACGTCACGTCCTCCGTGTTGATTCCTTCGGCTCTCGTCGCCCGCAGGGTCATCCTGAACGGCCCGGCCTCCAGGTCGGCGGTGAACCTATCCATCGACTCGTCCATCAGGCCGTCGATGCCCCTTCGCGGGGCCCCCGGTCAGTCTTCCGTCGTATCCACCTCGTCGACACCGTCCGCCTCCACGGCGTTCCCGGCCCCGTCCCTCTGCCAGCGCTCGAACCAGCTCATCAGGTAGAGCTGCGTGCGCATGAAGTTGGACGGCTTGGAGCCGGTGCCGTGGTACTCGTCCTGGAAGCGGAAGAGGACCGACGGCACGCCCTCCGCGCGCAGAGCCTGAAAGTACTCCTCGCTCTGCGACATGGGCGTGCGCAGGTCCAACTCCCCCGTCATCACCGCCGTCGGGGTGGTCACGTTGCCCACGTACATCAGCGGCGAGTGCTCCAGGTACTTGTCGGGGTTGGTCCAGGGGAAGCCGTCGAAACGATGGTAGCCCCAGGTGACGATGTCCGCGGTGCCGGCGAAGCTCATCCAGTTCACGACGGGGCAGCGCACCCCGGACGCCGCGAAGCGGTCGGTCTGCCCGATCACCCAGCTCGACAGCACGCCGCCGCCGCTGCACCCCGTGACATACATGCGCGAAGAATCCACGTAGCCGCGGCCCACGACCTCGTCGACCCCGGCCATCAGGTCGTCGTAGTCGACGGACGGGTAGCCGTTATCGATGGCGTTGCCGAAGTCGGTCCCGTAGCCGGTGCTGCCGCGCGGGTTCGTGTAGAGCACCACGTAACCCCGCGCGGCGTAGTTCTGGAAAGAGTAGGAGAACGCGGTGTTGTACATGGCGTGCGGCCCGCCGTGGATGTGCAGGATCAGCGGGTACGTCTCGGCCGGATCGAAGTTCGGAGGCTTGACGATCCACCCCTGCACGCGCGTGCCGTCGGGCGCATCGTACCAAATCTCCTCCACTTCGCCGAGCGCGACGCGCTCGAGCACCTCGGCGTTGACCTGAGTGACACGTACGGGGCGGCTCGGGTCGCGGAGCCGGATGACGTAGGCGTCCCCGGGCTCGTGGGGGCCACGGATGAGCGCCGTCGCGGTGCCGTTGCCGGAGAGTGAGGATAGGCCCAGGAGTTGCCGACCGTCGGTCAGCCGCTCCGCGTCGCCCCCGCCCGGGGACACGCGGTATAGGTGCTGGCTACCCTCGGACTGAGCGGTGAAGTAGAGAGCGCGCCCATCGGACGCCCAACTCACGCTCTGCGGATCCCTGTCGAGGGACGCGGTGAGCGACCGCATGCCCCCGCCCTTCATGTCGGCGAGCCACAGCTCGCTCGCGCGGTAGGTCTGGGTGGTGTACTCGAAGCCCGTGAAGGCCACGGTGCGTCCGTCCGGCGCCATGCGCGGCCCGGACCAGAGGCCCTTGCGGTCGGTAATCTGGCGCACGTTCCCCGAGCCGACATCGACGGCGTACACGTGCGTCTGCCGGTAGAGCGTGTCGGCGTCCTCGGTCAGGCCGCTGAACACGATCTCGCCGCCGTCCGGCGCCCAGCAGAACAGCGTTCCGCCGGGCAGGCCGATGCCCGTGCCCCCGACGCTCCACTCGCCTTCGGTCACCTGCCGCGGCGTGCCTCCGTCGGCGGGCACCACGAACAGGTGCGTGTTGCCCTCCTCCAGGAAGCCGCGCCGATCGGCGCGGAAGTGCGTACGCTCTATGATGCGCGGCGCCTTCGTCCAGGTCGCGCCCTCGGGCGGGCTCGGCAGGTCGATGGGCCAGGACGTGGACGTCGGGACCAGCGCCGCGAAGGCGATCGAGCGCCCATCGGGCGACCACTGCGGGTTGCGCGGAGTCTCCGCGATGCGCGTCACCTGGGTGACCGCACCTTCCGCGTCCATCCAGCGGACGAAGACCTGCGACTTGCCGTCTTCGTCCTCGTCCACGAAGAGGATGCGCGTGCCGTCGGGCGACCAGCGCGCCGAGGAGCCGTCCCGGAGCTGCCGGTTTCGGCGCCCGTCGGCGTCGACCAGCCACAGCGTGGAGGCCCAGCGATCCTTGGCGGGGTCCACCCAGCGGCGCGTGTAGACGACACGCCGGCCGTCTGGAGAAATGACGGGATCGGCCACCGACTCGAAGCCCAGGAACTTGTCGACGGTGAGCAGTTCGTCGGCGGTACTCTGCGCTACCGCTCGCTCGGGTGTCCCTACGGCGAGGGTGAGAATGGCCGCCAACGCGGCCGCCGTGGGTACGAAGACAACACCCGTTGCGCACGCGCTGGGCGCGCGCGCCGTGGCGATCCGGTCCATCAGATCTCCCGCGTCCCTGGGGTGGGAGGCGCCTCCGCGGCCCCCGCGACCAGGGGGTCGCGCGTGGTGTGAGCACCCGGATCCCGTTGGGCGGGATTCGAGTCGCGGGTCTGTCGCGCCTCCGCCCCGGCAAGGTGCGAGGCGCCCGGGGCGCGTCGCAAGCGCGGCGCGCTCGGCACGGCATCCGTCGCCGCGCCGGTGGCTCAGGAAGGCATCGGGCCGGTAAAGGACGGCACGAGCACCATGAGGAACGCCCGCGGGCTCCCGCCGTTGATCACCATCACATGCTCGGAGTTCTCGGCCAGGCCCATGTCCTCGGGCCTGAGAAACGGAGTGTAGAGCATGATGTGCGGTTGCCATGGGCCCAGGCCGCCGTCCTCCTGCCGGAGCCGCTGGCCGGGCGACATCATATAGGCCATGGCAGGTCGGATAGGCATTGGCAGCGCGCCGTCCTTCATCTCTTGCGCCAGGATCGCGAAGATTTCCGGCCGCGTATTGCCCTCCAGTTGGAGCTCTAGCTTCCGAAACTCCATCGGCAGGATCGTCCGGGTAGCCTCGGCGTCGTAGCACGTCGGTGCCAACGATCCCGGGAAACCTCCCCTGATCACCAGGCACGCGTTCCCGTTGGCGCCCGGAACGGCCACCTCGTAGCGATCCCGACGAATGACCCAGATCTCCGCGCGGTCGGACACGCTCGGCGGCGCCGCGCTGCGGGCCAGCGCGACCTCCTCGGCTTCGGGCATTTGTCGATAGAACCAGGCGTCCTCCTGTCCGGCCGCCTCGGTGGCGGTCAGGGTCGCCGCGAAGATCGTCAGCGCCAGCGCGGGCGCGGAGGCGGAAAGGCATCGGTTTGGCGTGTCCGTTCCGGGGGCGTTCCGCACGTTTCGCTCTCCGTGGTCTCGGGGGTTTCGTCCACCCCCGGTACCGGATCCCCGGACCTGACGTTACGGAGCAGCCCGGGGCGTAACGAAGGAGACCGTCCGCCGGTAAGTTTTGGGGTATTGCGTCGTCGACGCGTTCGCCGTTTCCTCGAGGAATGAGAGGATCGTGAGCTTTCCTTCGGACGAGTCGGTCATGTCGGCCGTACGGGCGGGACAGACGGACTTCCTGGGCGTGCTCTTCGAGCGCTACCAGAAGAAGGCGTTCGGCCTCTGCCGCCGCATGGTCGGGGACCCGGCCTCGGCCGATGACCTGGTGCAGGAGTCGTTTCTTCGGGTGCTGCGATACCGAGCCAGCTACCGAGACGGATCGTCGTTCGCGCCGTGGCTCTTTCGCATCGTCCGGAACGTATGCCTGGACCACATCGGCTCCCGGCAGAAGGAGGACGCGGCCCACGAGCGGGCGGCCACCGAGCAATCGAACGACCGACGCTTCGCCCCGCCCGGGCCCGACCCGGAACGGGTCGATCTCGTCCGCCGTGCGCTGGGGCGACTCTCTCCGGAACAGCGAAGCGTCCTCCTGCTGAAGAGGGTGGACGGACTCTCCTACGCGGAGATCGCCGAACGCCTCGGCACGACCGAGGGCGCCGAGCGCGTGCGGGCCCACAGGGCCCTCCGGCGTCTACGCACCATCATCCAGACTTTCGAGGCAGCGGCCAATGAAGTGTGAACTGGCGACGGACCTGATCGTCGAAGCCGTCCTGAACGGACTCGACTCACCGCAGCGTGAGGAGCTGGACAGGCATCTGGCGGGCTGCGCGGCGTGCGCCGACGGCCTGAGCGAGTTCGAGTCGCTGTGGGCCGACCTCGCCGACGCCGACGTGCCGGAGCCCGATGCGCATCGGCTGCGGGAGATGGCGGCGGCGCTGCGGCAGCAGGCGGCGGCAGAGACCGCGTCCGTGAGAACGCGGCCGTTCGCGGGACGGCCGCGGCGGGCGTGGTCGCGGGCAGCCGCGGCGCTGGTGTTCGTTGCCGCGGGTGCGGCCGCGGGCGTGGCTGTCGAGCGATCTCGAGCGGCTCCCGCCGCGGTGGCCGAGCTCGAGGGCTCGCGCTTCCTGCTGCTCATGCGTGGCGTCGATTCGGCGGTCGAGGCCGACTCGTCGCTGACCGGCGCCGTGGGCACCTGGGCCGGCGGGCTGCAGAGCCAGCAGCGAATGGTGGACGGAGCGGCCATGGGGCGAGAACCCGGGGCTTGGGTAGGGCCCACCCCGGCTGATTTCGGTCTAACCGGCAGCGTAGCGCTGGACGGCTACATGATCATCACCGCCCGTGATTTCGCGGACGCGAGGGCGGTCGCTTCGGAGGCCCCGCACCTCGTCGCCGGCGGGTCCGTGGAGCTGTGGCCTCTGCGCTGACTCTTCCAGCGGGCCGGAACCTGCACTGGCAGAACGTGCTCCATCGTTGAATCGCGGTCGATCAGGGACGATACTCCCGCCGTGCCCCGATTTCTCGCTGACAAGACTGACCCGGATCACGTGACCGGTCCCATGACCGAACCGCCTTCCACGCGAGGGTCGTTCCTGGAGGAGCTCAAGCGCCGCAAGGTCGCGCGCGTGGCCATCGTCTACCTGGCGGTAGCCTGGCTCTTCGTGCAGGTGGTTTGGAGAAGTCCACGCCGACGGGGATTTCGTGGCGAGGGAGCGGGCTCGTGGCTGGGCCGTGCTCGGCATGGCCGACGGGTTCTTCGAGGAGCTCGACCAACACGCTCACGTGCCCTCCGAACTCTCGGTGCGTCACCTCACCGACGACCCGATTCTCTCGCGGTTCGCCGATGACCCGCGCAACGACGAGCTGATCCGGGCGATGGGGGGCTGAGAGGCCCACACCTCAGAGTTTCAGCCTTCTATCTTCTCAAACGAATCCTGATTGCCGAGAAACAAATGGCTGATTCCGCCTGCCTCGTCGCGACGGAAACCCAGTCGTAGATTACCGTCCTCACTCGCAAAGAATAGTGGCTCGACCTGAATGAAGCGCCGCCCGATCATGGACAATGAGCCGTCTTCGTTGGCGGTGATGTTCCACGTCACCCCCGGATCTCCACCTGAGCATGTCTTACAGCTGGACAGCCACCGGTAAGTACCTGCAAACTCCCCGTTCGTCTTCGAAGCACCGCTCGGCTCTGGGATCTCAAATCCCGGGGCACGCCGGTAAAACCGCTCCATTATCGCAGACACCACATCGTAACGGAGGCGCTCGCCTTCGTGGTGATGTGCGATGAAGACACCAGCGTCGTGTTCGGGGATCATCAGCAAGTATGCGCTGAACCCCAGCATGTCGCCGCCATGGTCGATCGTGCGCTGGCCAGCCCACAGGTTCTCGTAGAAACCATAGCCGAAGCCGCTCACCCGGGGATGGCCGGTCGCCTGCAATGTCTTCATCTCCCGGGCGGATGCGTCACTCAACATACGAACATCTCTGTATGCCCCGTCCCGCAGATGCGCGATCATGTATTTTGCCATGTCCGCCGCTGTGCTGTTGATATCTGAAGCAGGGTAGGTCTGATACCACTCCCAGGGCTGAGCACGATTCCTCTCGCCTTCATATTCATATCCGACGGCGACATCCTGCTCCAACGCGGTGGGAATCCGGATGCTCGTCCGGTCCATGCCGAGCGGCTGCCACAGGTTGTCCTGTAGATAGGCGTCGAGTGGTTGGCGGGTAATCTCCTCTACCAGCAGGCCGGCTAGCGCGATTCCGTACGTCGAGTATGCTGGAACGTCGCCTGGAGGCCGGACTCTGATCAGGCGATCTCTCAGGAACTCCGACAGCGACTGCAATTCCGCCTCCGAGAACGCTTGTCGGCCGGGACCGATTTCATCAAAGCCGGATGTGTGCCTCAGTAGGTCGGCAACAGTCACCGGCTCAGAAAAGGTCGGAGGCACCTGGACGTGCGACAGGTAGCGATTGACGTCCGCTTCCAGGTCTATCAGTCCTCGATCCACCAGCTGCATGACGGCTGTTGCAGTGAAGGTCTTCGTGATCGAGCCGATCCGAAATATCGTCAGGTCCGGGTCAACCCTGCGATCACCGGCCAGATCGCTGTGCCCGTAACCCTTCTTGAGGAGGATCCGGCCGTCTTTCACCATCACGAAGACGGCACCGGGGATATTCTGATCCGCCATTATGTGGGAGAATATCGGATCGATCAGCAGCTCCAGCTCCTCAGCCGTTGGCGACCCCGACTGGGCCACTGAATTGCCGGCGACGGCGAGCGCTGCGACGCCGGCAATCGGGAGAAGAGTAGAGAGTCGTTTCATGGCGCTTCGGGGGGCGCACCCAGCGCCGTTGAGTGGTCCGTAGCCGCCGCGGGCACGCCAGTGGCGTGCGCGCCGGAGGGGCTAGCCCTCCAGCTCCTTGTACCACGCCCCGACCGCCACCTCGACGTACCGATCCGAGAAGAAAGTCCACTCGCCCAGGGAGTCCGGGATGGAGAACCCTGCCGCCGCCTCGGCCGCGGAATGCCCCGCCTCGTGCCCGCGCCGGGCGGCGTCCTCGACCAACCCCAACAACTCGCGGTACTGCCGCGCCTCGTCCCAGGTCGGGATGGGCCCGTGGCCTGGCACCAGCACGCGCTCACCCTCGGCCATGATGGCGTCCACGGCCAGATTCAGTCGCGACGGCGTCGCGTGCACGTAGTTCGGGAACAGGCGGTTCCAGATCAGGTCGCCGCCGAACACCACCGCCGGATCCATGACCTCGACCGTGACGTCGCTGCCCGTGTGGCCGTCGCGCGGGAAGACGTGGACCATCTTCCCGCCCAGGTCGAACATCGCCAGACTCTCGGTCGAAAGCGTGTCCTGGATGCGCGCCGAGCGCGCGGACGAGATTCCTCCCTGCCCCATCAGTCGCGCCTTCACGGGGGCGGTCGACAGGACCTCGGGGCCGTCCTCGCCGCCGGGGAAGTAGCCCGGGACGCCGCTCGTGTGGTCGCCGTGGTGGTGCGTCAGCACGACCCGGTCCGGCATCCGCCCGGTCAGCTCCTTGGCGCGTTCCGCCAGCCAGGAAGCCCCTTCGGGCTGAGAAAACGCCTCCACCACCAGCACGGCGCTGCGCCCGGCGATGATGCCGCCGTTGGAGACCGTGCGCCCGGCGTCGGGATGGCCGGATAGCGGCGTGGATATGAGCGCCCAGATGCCATCGGCGACCTCCTCCAGCTCGCCCCAGCCCTCGCGCGCCACGACTCGTCGAGCGGGCCGGCCGCTGCCGCCCCCCAGCGCCCACGCCTCGCGCGGGGCCAGCCACAGGTGCCCCAGGCACGCCCCCGCGGCGGCCAGGAAGCCGCGCCGGCAGATGCCCGGCCGGCTCACTGCTCGCGCTCCCGGTCCAGGCGCCGGATGGCAGGGTAGAACTGCACGAACACGTTGTCGTTGCCAGCGTGCTCGGCGTGGCACTCGAAGCAGCCGTTGCCGGGCGGCATCGCCTCACCGGTCGCCGACGGCACCTCGTCCTCGATGACGAAGTTCGTGTAGCCCCAGCCGTCCTCGAAACGCTCGGCGTCCTTCACCGCTATTTCCATCGCCACGAAGCGCTCCTCGTAGAAGCCGTTCTCGCGCGGCGCGGCCTGCACGCCAGGCTCGTACATCATGAGCGCGAGCATGGTGCCTTCCTTGAAGTCACCGGTCTCGGCGTAGTGGCTGTAGGACGAAGGCTCCATCAACACGTTGTGGAAGAAGCCGGGCGCCTCGCCGGCCGCGGTCTGGGGCGCGTCCTCGTTGTAGCCGAGCCCGATCGACGATCCGACGAGGATCCACTCGTAGAGATCGTGGGGCAGATTGAGGTTGCCCTCGCCGTCGTAGGTCGGTCCCGCCTCGAACCCGGCGGCGCCAACGACGACGGTCAACACCGCCGTGGCGAGCACCGCCGCGCCAGCCAGCCTGAGTCCCGCAGATCCATCGCGCATTCCCGCCTCATCTCTCACGCGGTGAAAGCCTGGTCGGGCGCCCGGTTCCCGCGCCCGCTCACGTCCTGGAACGATGGTGCCCGAAGCCCCGCGAGTGGCTGTGGATTGGCGCCACTTGTGTAACAGGATTTCGCCACTTCCATGGAGGTTTCGTGGCTACTGCTGCTGCGGCGGGGGGTCGACCTGCCCTTCGCACTCGGGCAGCGCCGTCCTGGGCTGCTCAGCGGCGCGCGAATCGAGGGCGACGAGGTATCCCTGCGGGCCCTGATAGGCCACGAACGGGAGGCCTGGCACGCCACGCGCCGTTCCGGGCGCGAAACCGATGTCCGCGTTGGTCAGGTTGGGCGCGTAGTACATCACGTGCGGCGGGAACCAACCCACACCGTTGGCGCCGGCGGGGCGGTTGTAGTTCGAGAGCATGAACGCGACCCCCGGCCGCGCGGGCGACTCGAACTCGCCGCGCTCGAAGGTCGCTTCGATGCTCGCGTTGATTTCGCCGGGGTCCTGCCCTTGCGCCAGCAGTTCGCCGAAGCGGCGTATCTTGGGCACTATCGTGCGCGCCCCCTCGGCGTCGAAGCACACCGGCTTCAGCGCGCGCGCGTGATCCCGGTTGACTATGCAGTCGAAGCCGTTGCCGCTCTCGCGGTGGCGCACGAAGCCCTCACCGTCGTACGCCCAGACGCCTGCCTCTTCGCGCAGATGATCCGGCGATGCAGCCAGCGCTATCGCGACCTCGCAGCCGCGTTCAAGGACCACCGGCACGTTCGCGTGGTCCACCTCGTGATCCTGCTGAGCGACGGCCGGCGTAGTCACGATCATGGCAAGACCCGCAAGCAGCACCGCCGCCCCGGTCGGATACTTCGACATCGATGATCTCCTCATTCTTCGAATCGATAGCCCACCTTCCAGACGGTCATGAAGTGGACCGGCCTGGAAGGATCGTCCTCGAGCTTGCGCCGCAGCTCCGCGACGTGTGAATCGACGGTTCTGGTGAGCACCTCGGCGCGATGACCCCACACCTCGCGCAGCAGGTCCTGGCGGGTCGCCACCGCCCCCCCTCGGGCGATGAGGGCGAGCATGAGCTGATAGGCGCGCGGGGTCAGCGACACCGCGCGGCTGTCCTTCCGCACCGTGTGCGACGCGGTGTCGATGGTCACGTCGCCGAAGCTCAACGTCTCTTCGATGTCGCGGTCGCGGCCCGAATGCCTCCGCAGCAGCGACTGCACGCGTTCCAGCAGCTCGAGCAGATGGAACGGCTTGGTCACGAACTGATCGGCGTCCAGCCGGAAGCCGCGTACACGGTCCTCTTCGGCGCCGCGCGCGGTCAGGATGAGGACGGGAGCGTTGCTGCCGTCGCCGCGCAGCGATCGGAGCACCTGGAACCCGTCCAGGTCGGGCAGCATGAGGTCCAGGATCACGAGGTCGGGGTCGGACTCTCCCGCCAGCCGCAGGCCCTCGCCTCCGTCGGCGGCGTGCAGGACGCGGTAGCCCTCCAGCTCCAGGTTGTAGCGCAACCCCTCCGCGAGGTCTTCGTTGTCCTCGACCAGCAGGATCGTCGCGGCGCTTGGGTCGGCGGCCACTCCCGCCTGGTCAAGCACGGTCGAACTCCGCCACGAACAGTGCGCCCCCGCCGGCCGCCTCCTCCACCCAGGTGGCCCCGCCGCAGCGTTCCGCGATGTCCCTGACCACCGACAAGCCGATGCCGCTTCCGCCCACGGCGGCCGCGGATGGCCCGTCGCCGCGCCGGAAGGCCAGCCAGATCGCGTCTCGCTCGTCCTCGGGAACGCCCGGCCCCTCGTCCTCCACCTCCAGGCGGGCGCGCCCTGCTCCCGCCGCGCGCACCCGCACCGTGACCGACTGCTCCGGCGGACCATATTTCACCGCGTTGTCCAGGAAGTTGATCGCTATCTGGCGTACGCCGTCGCGATCCGCGCGCACCGCCAGGTCCGGCTCGATTTCTTCGACGATCCGCACCCGACGCGCCTCTGCCAGAGGTCCGAAGCCGCGCACGGCGTCGCGCGCCTCGGAGGACAGGTCGAGCGTCGAGGCGGCGCGCGCGACATCCGACTCGGGCCGCGAGAATCGCAGCACGTTGTCCACGAGGTTGGCGAGCCGCGTCGTCTCTCGATCGATGAGGCCGAGCGATTTGTGCACAGCCTGTTCGGAGGTGGCCCGGCCCAGCCGGAGCGTGTCCAGGTAGAGCCGCATCTGCGCCAGCGGCGTGCGCAGCTCGTGAGAGACGCTGGACACGAACGCCGCGCGCTCCGAGGCGAGCCTGGATTCGCGCCGCATCTGCCCGAACGCGAACAGCGCGAGCGCGGTAGCGAGGGCCAGCATCGCCAGCAGGATCGGCAGGCGGGATCTGGGCACGCCGCCGATCAGCAGCGACCCCACGGCCTCCGGCCTGATCGACGCCGTCAGCGCCATCTCGCCGAACTGCGGCGGCAGCGGTCGCGTAGTCCTGTGCAGCCGCGCGGAATCCGCTGGGGCGCTACCCTCCGTCGCCCAGAGGAGCCGCCCCTCCGCGTCGGAGAGCCGGGCGTCCAGTATCCCGCGGGCGCCCAACTCGCGCGTGAACGCCGGCGGCAGGATGTCCTGGTCGTCCAGAACCCCGTCGGCGAGCGCGGCGAGCGCGACGGGCGCCAGCTCGAGCGCGTACAGCACGGTGTCGCCCCACGACGTCGGCATGACCGTGTAGGCGGTGACCAGGGACCGGCCGGCCACCTCGCCGGTCACGAACGCGAAGCGCCAGTCCTGCGAGTAGTCGTTTCGCGCGCTCTCGGTCAGCGCCTCCTGCAGCCAGCGCAGCTCGGAGGTCGGATAGGCTCGCGGCTCACGCGCGGGGTGTCCCTCGGCCTCCCGAAAGAGCTGGAATTCGCGATCGACCACGACGCCCAGCCCGGGGCCGGCGTAGAGATTGGGGGCGACCTGAATGGTGTCGGACCCCAGGGTGAAGCCGAAGTAGGCCTCCACCGGATGGTCGGGCCGGTGGCACAGGCACCCCGCCGAGTCCCAGTCGAGATAGTGTCCGAGGTCGTGCGCGGGCGGGATGCTCGGCGATGAATGGACTCCCTCGCCGTGGTTGACCGCCTGCAGGTGCTCCCACACAGCGTCGCCGAGCTCTGACTCGAGGTGATGCCCGAGGCTCCACGCGGTCACGACCGCGTAATCCCGTAGCGCCTCTTCGACGGTCGCGCGCTGGGACCGCACGGCCTGGTGCGCCTGGAACGCGGCCGCCGCCATGACCCCTATGCCGAGCAGCAGGAGCAGGACCGGCGTACCGAAGCGCCACGGCCCGGTTGATGGTTTCACCATGTCTGAAACGTGCCGACGCGGCGCCTCAGGATCAACGCGGAGCCTGTAAGAGATGTGTGGAAAACTCTTGCGGCGGCTCGGGGCATTGCCATCGACGGCGCGCGCCCTAGTCTTCGGGTTCGCCCCGCTCGCTCAAACGGGAAGGACCCCATGTCCCGAACTTCGCTACTGCTGGCCGCGGCGTTCCTCGCGGGCTGCGGCGGCGGGCCACCGCGCGCCACCGCCGCGGCCGCGGCCGCCGCGCAGGCGCCGAGCGGCGCCACCGCGACCGCCTCCGCCCAGCGCGCGGCCACTTCGGACGGCGCCGCCCGCGCCATCTTCGTTTTCATCGGCGACGGCGCCGGGGTGGCGTCGTGGAGCGCGGCCAAGTTCGCCGCGGATCGGCTCGCAGTCGCGCGCATGCCGGTCATGGGGCTGGTCGACAGCCGCAACGCCACGCTCGACATCACCGACAGCGCGGCCGGCGCTACGGTCTACGCGACGGGCGTACGCACCTACAACGGCGCGATCGGCGTCGACGTGGACCGCCAGCCGCTGCGCACGATCCTGGAAGTGGCCGAAGACCGCGGCATGTCCACCGGATTGGTCGCCACCTCTTCTATCACGCACGCGACGCCGGCGTCCTTCGCCGCGCACGTACCCGACCGCGGCATGGCGGGCGAGATCGCGCGTCAGTACGCGGCCCAGGACATCGAGGTGCTGCTCGGCGGAGGACTCCAGTACTTCGACGGCAGCGGCGACGACGCCTCCGACCTGCTGCCCGCGCTGTCGGACCGGTACACGGTAGTGCGCAACGCGGCGGTGCTGTGGAACGCCGCGGCGGACGCTGAGCGCCTGCTCGGCCTCTTCGCCGAGGACGGCATGGACCCAGCCATCGAGGGACGCGCGCCGACGCTCGACGCCATGACCTCGGCCGCCCTCGCGGTGGTGGCCAAGGACGATGACGGCTTCCTCCTCGTGATCGAGGGATCACAGCCCGACTGGCGCCAGCACGGCAACGAGTCTCTCGAGTCGGTCGCGGCGGAGATGCTGGATCTGGACGCGGCCATCGGGGTCGCGCTGGACTACCTGGCGGACAACCCCCAGACGCTGATCGTGGTCACCGCCGATCACGAGACCGGCGGGCTCGCGCTGGAGCGGGAGGACGGCAGGGACGTGGCCGACTACACGACCGGAAGCCACAGCAACGAGATGGTGCCGCTGTTCGCGGCGGGCGCCGGCGCGGCGGCGTTCGCCGGCATCAACGACAACGCCGAGATCGGCCGGCTCCTCATGCGGGCCGTCGGGGGAGAGGCGCCATGATGGCCCGTGCGGTTCTGGCCGCGACGCTGTCGGCGTTGTGGATCGCGGGCGCGACGCCCGCGCACGCGCAGCTCAGCGACCGGGAACGTCAGGTCGCGGATTGGGTGGCGGCGCACGCCGACGAGGCGCTGGAGGAGCTTCGCCGCAGCATCGACATCAACAGCGGCACGATGAATCCCGCGGGCGTGCGCGCGGTGGCGGACGCGTTGATCCCCTCCTTCGAAGAGCTCGGCTTCGACGCCCGCTGGGTGGCCGAGCCGGACGCGCTCCAACGCTCGGGCCACCTGGTCGCGGAGCGCGTCGCGCAGGACCCGCAAGGCGCCCGCGTGCTCCTGATCGGCCACCTGGACACGGTGTTCGAGGAGGACAGTCCCTTCCAGCGCTTCGAGGTCGTCGACGACAGCACCGTACGCGGCCCGGGGGTGGAGGACATGAAGGGCGGCAACATCGCTATCCTATACGCGCTCAAGGCGCTGGCCGCTGTCGGCGCGCTGGAGGGCACGACCATACGGGTCGTCATGACCGGCGACGAAGAAGACCCCGGCCGGCCCCTCGCCGACGCGCGCGCGGCGTTGATCGACGCGGCGCGGGAGAGCGACCTGGCGCTCGGTTTCGAGAGCGGCTCGGTGATCGACGGGCAGGAGGTCGCGGTGGTCGCCCGGCGCAGCTCGACCAAGTGGCTGCTGCGGGTCAGCGGAAGGCGCAACCACTCGTCCACGATTTTCAAGGACGACGTGGGCGCGGGCGCGATCTTCGAGGCCGCGCGCATTCTGGACGGCTTCTACTCGCACGTGCGCGGCGAGCAGTACCTGACCTTCAATCCGGGCGTGATCCTGGGCGGAACGGCCCTCGATTACGACCGCGACGAGGTTCGGGGCACGCTCTCGGGCAAGACGAACATCGTCGCGCAGGACGTGATCGTACACGGGGGCATTCGCACGATTTCCAGTGAGCAGCTGGAGCGCGCCAAGGACAAAATGCACGCGATCGTGGCGCAGCATCTTCCCCACACCAGCGCCACCATCGAGTTCGACGAGGGCTACCCCTCCATGCCCCCCACGCAAGGGAACGTGGCCCTCCTGGAGCGGCTCAGCGCGGTGTCGCAGGACCTGGGGTACGGGCCGATCCACCCCCACGACCCGGGAGCACGGGGCGCGGCGGACGTGTCGTTCGTAGCGCCCTACGTGGACGCGATCGACGGCCTGGGCCCGCACGGAGAGGGCGGACACACGACCGAAGAGACGATGGACGTGCGCACGTTTCCGCGCGCGATAACGAGGGCCGCGGTATTGCTACTGCGCTTGACCGGCGAGCCGACGAGCTTGACGGGACGGGGTGGGAGAATGAGGGACGGGGGCTAGTGTACCGTTGCAGAAGTCCCGTAGGCATTCGGGACTTCCGCGCCGGCCCACTAG
>JBDLIA010000002.1 GCA_039715185.1 Gemmatimonadota bacterium | reverse complement strand
AATGGCTCATCGAGCGCATCGCCTCTGCCGCGCCGCTCGACCGGGAGGAGTTGCTGCGGGTGCCGGACGTGCGCCGCTGGCAGGTGGACGCGCTAGGCGGGCCGCTGCTGCGGGCCCTGTAGCCCGCCGACGGGAGCTAGTGTACCGGTGCACACTAGGGGCGGAAGCGGAGGCCGAATTGGTGCGCATCGCCCAGCACGCCGACTCCCCGATACGCGTAATCGAGCACCAGCGCTCCCGCCCTCAGTCCACCGCCGAAGGCCACCTCCCCCAGCGCGTCGCCGTCCTCCAGCGTGCCGTCCCAACCGGCGCGCGCGCGCAGCTCGACGCCCTCGCTGCCCGCGACCAGAACCTCAGCGCCCGCCACCGGCCGCAGCCGATCCCAGGGGCCGACCGCGTCCGCGGCCAATCGAATCCAGATCCCACCGGGTCCGCCGAGCTGCAGCGCTCCGCCGGCGCGGTAGGTGCGCGGCAGCGGCGCGTCGCGGCCCGGTCCGGCGTCCGCGCCCAGGTGCTGAACGGCCGCGCCGAGCGCGATCCTGCCATCCCAGCCGGTAACGCGGGCGCCCACGCTTGCGGCCAACGCGACGTCCTGCAGGTCGGCGATGTCGGAGCGCACCATGTCGAACCCCACGCCGATCACGGCGGGGCCTATTTCCAGCCCGTGGGCGGCCCCCAGCGCCAGCTCCGCCCCGCCCACGCGCGCGCCCGTCGGCAGCCCGCGCTCGCCCCCGAAGGCGGGGTCCGGGACGATCTCCTGGACCTCGCCGAAGTCCAGGTAACGCACCGACACCACGGACGCCCCGCCGAAGCCGCGCAAGCGGAGCGCGGCGGAGCCCGCCGAGGCGTCACCGACGTGCCGGCGATACGCGGCCGCCGCGCTCCAGCGCGCCCGTCCCGCGCCGCCGGCGGGCCCTGGGGCGCCGGCGATTCCCGCGGGGTTGAAGAACACCGCGAACGGGTCCCCGGGGGCGCCCGCGGCGTACGCCCCCGCCATGGCTCCGGCGCGCGGCGCGGGCGCGAGCGCGAGCACGTCGGCCCCGGCCTCTCCGTGCGACTGCGCGGCCCCGGGGGCCGCCGACGCGAGCAACGACGCGGCGAGCGCGCCGAGGAGGGGTGCGCGCGCCGTCACGGCCGCAGCACGTACACGGTCCGACGCACCGGTCCCCCCGGCAGGTCGACGAACAGGAAGTACGCGCCGTTGGCGACGGGCCGTCCGTCGTCGTCCCGCAGGTCCCACTCGAGGCGTCCGGGTCCGGGATCGGGCTGCGGGTCCAGCGCTCGCACGCGACGTCCGGCGGCGGAAAATATGGCCACGCTGCGCGGCCGTTCGGAGTAGTTGACCACGAGCCGGTCCGTGCGCACGGGATTCGCCGACAGCGCGACCTCCTCCTCCTCGGCCAGCAGGTCGATCCGGTAGGAGGGGGAGGACACCGCCGAAGTGGGCCCGTCCAGCGCATCGGTCGCGGCCGAGAGCACGCCCTCGGCGCCCAGTCCGCCCACCGGCAACGTGGCCGCGATCCTCGCCCCGTTGGGGGTGCCGCCCCCTAGCCGCAACGCCACGAGCGCGTCCAGCGCGCGGCCACCCGGGACGACCAGCGCGCCGCCCAGGTCGCCGGCGGCGGCGCCCGCCCCCGCCGCCGGTACGGCCACCAGCTCCTCTTCGCCGGCGTCGACTTCCCCGTTGCGGTTCTCGTCCAGCACCAGCACGAGCTCGGCCGCGGGGTCCGCTCCGAACACGTCGACGCGCAGCTCCGACAGCAGGACCGGCTCCTGCGGCGCCGCGCTCAGGGCCAGCGCCAGCAGCGGAAGGACTTCGCCCGCCCTTCCCTCCGCGACGGCGAGGGGCCGCGCGGCGGGCGCGGCGGCCGCGGTCAGCCTGCCCCCCGGGAGGCCCAGACCGCGCGCCGCCGCCAGGCCGTCCAGCTTGCCGAAGCCGAACGCGTCGTTGGGGGCGCCCCCCGCGGCCACGACGAAGCCGTCCTCGCGCGCGCTCCCGCGCAGGAGATTGCGGATCTGCTCCGGCGACAGATCGGGCCGCAACTGCAACAGCAGCGCGACCACGCCCGCGACCTGCGGCGTGGCCATGCTCGTGCCCAGGAGCGCGGCGTGCGCGCCGTCGGCCTCCACCAACGAGGGGAGCGCGGCGAAGTCCGTCCCGCCGGGCCGATACGCCGAGACGACCACCTTGCCGGGAGCAGTGACGTCGGGGCGCACGACCCCGTCGCGCCGCGGCCCGGGTCCGCTGAAAAAGGCCACGTCGCCGAGCGGCTCGCGGAAAGCGAAGGTCTCGGTCCCTCCAGCCACCGGCCAATCGTGGCGCGTTGCGTGCGCCCCTACGGTGATCATGCGGTCGCCGTTGCCCGGCGTGGTGACGGAGTGCGAGTTGGTGGCTCCCGCCCCGATCCGGGGCGTCGCCAGCGCCCCCTGGAACGTCGAGCCTACGATCCAGCCGTGGTAGGGGAGCGGGATCGAGATGGGCGCCGGTTCGGTCTCGATCCGGACGCCCCACTCGCCCTCGGCGGGCTCCTCGCCCTCCTGCCCGTCGAACAGGAGCACGAGCGCCTGCTTGTCGCCGTTCGTGGCCGCGGGCCCGGTCGACGCGTTGTCCACGAACACCCAGCCCGCCGGCGTGGCCACCGCGACGGTGTCGCCCGAGGCGACGCGCACCGGGGCCTGGCCCGGAGGCGTCACGGTGATGGCGAGGTTCGCGTCTCCCTCGTACCAGAGCTCCAGAAGCGCGGCGTCGTTGGCGACGCCTGGGGTTGGGGTGTAGGGCGGGATGAGCAGCGTGTGATCGACCGCCTCACCCTCAGCCGGCGCCCCGGTGAAGTGTATGGGACCGGTCGGGAAGTCCGGGGATTCGTTCTCGTGCGCGCCCTGGTTGCCGGCGGTCACCACCGCGACGCGACCCGGGCCCACCAGCGCGTCGAGCGCGCGCTCGAACGTGGTCGTGCCGTCGTGCGGCCCCGCCTGGCTGCCCAGCGCGATAATCACGACGGCGGGCCGGCCGAGCTCCGCCGCGCGCTCGAACACGTAGGAGACCCCCGCCACGACGCCGTCCGACGTGAACGCCGCGTCGCCCCCCTTCACCGCGATCAGGTCGGCCTCCGGAGCCACGCCCACGTAGCGGAATGCGGGCAGGCCGTTTCCCGTCGCGGAGCCGTCCCCGGCCGCGATGCCCAGGACGTGCGTGCCGTGACCTCGCGAGTCGTCCATGCGACACGCGCCGGAGTCGATGACCGCGCCGTCGCACTCGGACCCGGTGATGAACCCGGCGTCACCCACGCGCCCCGGGGGAGGGCCGAGCGGGTCGGTCTGGTCCCAGGCGTACAGGACCCGCGTCGAGCCGTCGGGGCGCAGGAAGTCCGGGTGGTCCAGGTCGAGCCCGCTGTCGACTATGCCGACGATCACGCCCTGCCCGGCGACCCCCTCGAAGCGTTGGCCGATGCGCTGGCGCAGCGTGCGCACGCGCGTGTCGTCTTCGGAAACGTCCAGAAGGCCGGCGGGCCCGAGCGCAAAGGAGGACGCGCGCCGAGGAACCGGGGACTGCGTGGTGAGCGTCTGCGCGGCTCCGACCCAGCGCACGCCCGGGGCCGACGCGACCCGGTCCACGGCGGCCGCCTCGATGAGCGCCGCGACGACGTCCCCGGCCGTCGCGCTGATGGTCCCACCGGCCGCCCGCACCGCGGCCAAGGCGCCATCCCCCTGTACCAGAACGCGCAGCCGTCCATCCGGGGAAACGGGCAGCAGGCCGCCCGCCGGATCGACGGACACGCCGGGCAGCGGTCCCAGGCGAACGGCAGGCAGGCCCTGGGGAGCTCCGAGCGACGCGCTCCGGGCCGCCAATCGTACGGCGGCGTCGACGTTGGGAGCCTGGGCGACGAGGGGCCGCGCGGGTGCTCCCACCAGGAGCAGAGCCAACCCGGCGGCGAGGATGCGCGCGTGGGTAGGCTCCGCCTTCGGAGCGCCGTCTACTCCCAGGGATCGAACCCGAAGGTCACGTAATCGCCCGGCCGCCCGGACAATCCGCTCGCCGCCGCGGCGAGTTCTTCGCCCACGGATTGCTCTTCCCCCGCGCCCTTGGCGGCGGCCGCGATGGACGTGAGCAGTGCACGCACGTCAGCCAGCTTCAGCAACACGTAGGACCGTGGCTGCGGCTCTTCGCCGCGCTTCTGAACCACCAGGTTGACCAGGTCGGTCTCCTGGGAAATCTTCCATGCGTCGGCCGTTTTCTTGAGCAGCTTGTCGGCCGTTTTTACGTCGCTGTGCAGAGCGCGCACGAGACGCTGTACGTCCTTGTCGGCGGACTGCTGGGTGCCGCGTCCGTATCTCTTGCCGAGGGACTCGGCGTTGTCATCTTCGTGGCGCTCCTCGGCCTGGTCCAGGAGCTTTCCCACGTGGGCGTAGATGCCCAGGACCAGCGGCACGGGGTCGATCGCGATGCGCATGCGCGGCTCCGAAAAAGCAACGTGAACGACAGCAATGGCGGGGCTCCGGCCGCCGCCGGACCCTACTATGGGTCGGCGCTTCCCGCTTCACAACCGAGGGACACATGACAGTCCGATACCGCCGCTGGCAGGTCCTGGCCGCCGGCCTCGCGCTCGCAGGCTGCGAGGACGCGGGACTGCGCGGAGCGCAGCTTCAACCGCTGCGTGAGGCGGCGCTGGTGGAAAGCGGCTTCGAAACCGTGGCCGCGGACCCCGACGTGGAGGCTGGACACTCCTCCGCGATGGTGCGCCTGGGTCGTCAGGCGTGGGTGGCTACCGCGGAGGTGATCGACGTTCCGCGCGCGGACATCAGATCGGTCGGGGGCGCCGAGGGTCGCGTCTTCTCGGCGCTCCGGTGGGACTCAGCGCCGTACGACCGGCTGCTCGTCGAGACGCGGGACGGCCGCTGGCAGGTGTACGCACCGGTGATCGGCGTGGACCCGGCCGACCGACCCGCGCCGCTGGGGGGAGGCGAAGCCGCGGGCGCCGACGAGCACGGCTAGTGTACCGTTGCACACTAGGTCGGGTCCCAGAACGATCCGCCGAGGCCGGCCCGCTCGAAGCGCGCGGTCGCCTCCTCGGGCGTGCGCGGCTGCCAGGCGGGGTCGAGCCGGTCCTCGTACCAGTCGCGCGTGAGCCGGTGCAGGATCGGCACGGGCACGATCGCGCCGGCGGCAAAGTCGTGGCGCGTCAGCCAGAGCCGCACTTGCTCCTCCGACCGGAAGAGTAGGATGGTCCGTCAGGTGAAGCCGACGTCATCCCAGAAGCGACCGAACGGCACCAGGATGTGCACCACCCCGCCGGCGCCCGGACCGCTCGGCTCGCGTCCGCGGCCGTCCATGCGGAACTCCAGCGGCTCTCCGCTCTCGGCGCAGGTCGCCTCGATGAGCGCGTCCCGCCCCAACATCGGCGGCATCGCCAGCGCGTCCCAGGCACAGCAGGCGAAGTAGCGCAGCCCGCCCGCGGTTACCGGGTACGGAGTGGGCACGGCTGAAAACGGGTGCGCCATGAGCACCGACCGATCGACGGGATCGAGGGTCAGCGCGTGCTTGGCTTCGAGCCCCTCGAGCGCCTCCCTGACGGCCTCATCCTCCGCGCCTACGCCGGCGGCGATCTCGGACACCGAGGGGGCCGACCCCGTGTCCGTGAAGCGGCCGTAGACGATCAGACGAACGGCCGACTCGAGGTCGGTCAGAAGGCGCGTCATCGGTCCACCCCGGCGACATCGCTGCGACGTTCCAGCAGCACCACATCGCGCCAGCGCCCGCCCATCTTGCCGATGCGCTCGCGCACGCCCACGCGCCTGAATCCGGCCCGCTCGTGGAGTATCAGGCTGGCCTCGTTCTCCGGAAAGACGCCCGCCTGCAGCGTCCAGATGCCGGACTCCTCGGAGCCGGCGACCAGCCCGTCCAGGAGAACGCGCCCGAGGCCCCTGCCGCGCGCGGCGGTCGCCACGTATACGCTCACGTCGGCGACGCCCCCGTAGACGCAGCGATCGGCATAGGCGCTGAGCGCGGCCCACCCGGCCACCTCACCGGCGGCGTCGGCCACGAGGCGCGGCGTAGCCAGGTGTGCCGCGTCCCAGTCCTCCCAGGACGGCACGGCGGTTTCGAACGTGGCGTTCCCCGACTCCATCCCTGCGCGGTATATCGCGGCTACACGCGGCCAATCCGCGCCGGTCATCGCCCGGAGGGCGGCGCTCACGACGCCTGGTCTCCCTGGCCCTCGACCTCCAGACGACGCTCCAGGAAATCCGCGATCCGGCGGTAGGCTATGATCCGGTTGGCCAGCTTGCGGATGCCGTGCCCCTCGTCGGGAAAGCGCAGGTACTGGACCTCCCCGCCAAGCTCCCGGATCGCGCGCACGTACTGGTCGGATTCCTCCACCGGGTCGCGCGGGTCGTTGGCGCCGTGCAGCACCATGATGGGCGCGCTCACGTTGTCGACGTGGGCGATGGGAGAGATGGCCTCGAAGAAGGCGCGGTCATCCGGGTCATCGATGTCGCCGTACTCGATGCGGTCGCTCGCCTTCAGTTGCGGCGAAGCTCCCTCGAGCGCCGTGATCCAGTTGGAGACCCCCACGAACGCCACGCCGGCGCGGAAGACGTCAGGCAGACGAGCCAAAGCCGCCATCGTCAGATAGCCTCCGTACGAACCGCCCATGACCGCGACGCGCTCGGGGTCTGCGAGCTCCGTCTCGCCGAGCCAGCGGACGGCGTCCTCCAGATCGTAGATCTCGCCTTCCCGCAGCCGGCCGTCGTTCAGCCGCGCGTACGCCTTCCCGAAGCCGGTCGAGCCCCGGTAGTTGAGCTCGAACACGGCGATGCCGCGGGTCAGCAGGTACTGGAGGTCCGCCCGGAAGGCGGGCCTGGCCTGCGCCGTCGGGCCGCCGTGCACCGCGAGCAAGACGGGCGGCCGGGCGCCCTCGGGCAGCCCCGGCGGCCGATAGTAGAGCCCGTACAGCGTGCGGCCGTCCCTGGCGTCGAAGGAGTGCGCGGTGGGCGCCACCATCCGGCCCATGTCCAGACCCGCCGCGTCCGACCTCGTGGCCCGCGCGGTCCGTCCGCTGGCGGGGTCCCAGGTCCAGATATCGCCGGGCACGCCGGGGGCGCGCACGGTGATCGTGACCACGCTCGGGCCCGGCGCCCACTCCACGCCGTAGATCCCTGCCGGGACCTGGGGCGCGGCGAGCATCTCCCCGGACTCCAGGTCGCGCGCAAACAGGGCTCCGTACCCGCCTTCGTTGACCGACCAGATCAGGTAGCGTCCGTCCCAGGACAGGGCCACGTCGTCCACGTCCCGGCCGCCGGGCGTTTCGACCCATGCAAGCTCCCCACCGGCCGCTTCGTAGCGCGCGATCCCCGCGTACTCGCGGTCGTGGTTCGTGACCATGTAGAACCCCGAACCGTCCGGTTCCCAGGCGTACGGCCCGTATGAGGACCGCTCCGGCGTGTCGAAGAGCGTGCGCGTCACGCCCGTCTCCACGTCGAGCAAGTGGAGCGCGTTGGAGTCTTCCCCGCGGGATTCCGACAGGAGCGCCGCGCCGCCGTCGGGGCGCCAGGACACGGGATAGAGGCCCGGCCGTCCGCGGAAGACCTCGCGCGTCGATCCCGTTTCGATGTCGAGCAGGAAGATGTCGAAGTCGAGGCCGTTGCGCGCGGTGGAACCGTACGCGATGCGGGTTCCGTCGCGGGTGAAGCCGCCGAACGCCCGGAAGGCATCGGCGGGCGCCAGCAGCTCGCGCTCGCGAGTGCCGTCCGGGCTGATCAGGTAGTAGCCCTCGCGTTCGTTGCCGCCGCGGTCCACGGCGTAGAGGATGCCGTCGCCGGCGGGCGACCAGGCGTGTTGGGTCACGGGTGCGCCGAACGTAAGCTGGGACGGCCATCCGCCGGCCGCGTCGACCACCCAGAGCTGCGGCTCGCCGCTCACGGACGTGCGGAAGGCGAGGGATTTCCCGTCCGGAGACAGGGACGGGGCGATGGCGGTGCGCACGTTCAGGAAGCGCACGATGTCCGGCCGACCCGAACCCGCGAGCTCCAGCTCCACGGGCACCGGCGCGGGAATGTCGGCTTCGTTCGGGGTCGAATCGGGAGCCTGGCCCCCGAGCGGCGCTGAGGTCATTGTCGAAGCGGCTAAGAGGAGCGCGGCCGGGGTCGTGCCTCGGCAAGCCGCGCAGGCGGCTCGGAGGGTGCGGTGCATGCGGCCTCTGGAGGATGTCACTGTGGTCGAACGCGGCGAACACCAGGACACTAGCGCGAGCGCGCGGCGTTGAAAACAGCCGGGTCCCGGTGCGGTTCCGGCGGGTGATCGAAACCAGCACAGCGGAGATGGTCATGCGGGCGTGGAAAGCGGTGGTTCTGTCGGGGATTCTGGCCGTCACGGCGACCCCGGTCACGGCGCAGGGACGGATCGAGGTGGGCACGCAGGCCGGCTTTACCTACCGGTCATCTGACGAGCTACAGAACGAACCGACGCTGTTTCAGTTCGGTATCCCGGGCGGAGGCCTGCTCGGCCGGCCGACCGTCTGGGCCACGATCTTCGTAGCCCGCCAGATAGCGTTCGAGCCACACTTCAGCTACCAGTTCGTGCGCGACGACGACCGGGATGAGAACGTGGGCACCGTGGCCGCCTCCGCGCGCGGCGTGTGGTACTCCAGCGACCCGCGACGGGGATCCTTCTACGCCTTCGGCGACGCCTCCATCGACCGCTCGAGGGAGCTCCAGACCGGCGCGGACGTGACCGACTCGGATTTCGGCGTGGGCGGCGGCGCGGGCTACCGCTGGCCGTTGGGCGACCGCGTTGGCATCCGCTGGGAAGGCCTCTACCGCTTCTGGGTCGATGACCGCCGGAGCGAGCTGGCGGTCACCGTCGGATTCGGCGTCGTCGCGAAGCGGCGCTAGGCGTCCGCGCGCGGGTCAGTCGCCCGACCGCCGATGCTCGAGTAGCCAAGAGTAGAAGTCCGGGTCGCGGAAGGTGATGGGCCACGATCCGTGGTCGACGCCTTCGTAGGTGATCAGCTCGGCGTCGCCGTCGCAGGCCTTCAGCGCGTCGACCATCTGCGCCGAGCGGCTGTGCGGGATGACGTCATCCCGGTCGCCGTGATACGCGCGGATGGCCACGCCTCTGGCAGCGCATATGGCGCGCGGGTCACCCCCTCCGGCTATGGGCGCGGCGGCCGCGAACCAGCCCGGGCTGCGTCCGAGCAGGTCCCACGACCCGTATCCACCCATGCTGTAACCGGTCAGGTAGACCCTCGACCCGTCCACCCGGAACTCCTCGCTCACCTGCTCCAGTAGCGCGTCGAAGTCCACCGCCTCCCAACGGCACCCTGGCGCGCAGTGGGGAGCTATCACGATGAATTCAATGTTCAGGCCCGCCGCGCGCGCAAAGCGCAGCGGGTGGTTGCGCGTGTTGGATCGATCGCCTCCGTGCAGGAACAGAATCACCGGGACGGGCAGGTCCGCGGCGTCGTAGCTCTCAGGCAGGTTGACCAGGTACGCCGTGCCGTCCGGCGCCACGCGGCGAAGCGCGCCGGGGATCGAGCCCTGGGCGACAGCGGCGGTCGGTCCGGCGAGCCCCGCGATCGTGAGGGCGAGGAGAGACGCTCGAAAGGGGGTCGCCTGGAGCATGAGGCTTTCTCTTCTGGGTAGGCCCGGCGCCCCGGGTGGTCGCCGTTCACCCGGGTTCGACACCGGCGGGGCGGGCGGCGTTCAAGCCATCACATGGTAGTATGACCGGGTTGACCCGTCATAGGGATGATGAACACGGACGATAGACAGCTGATGCGCCGGGTCGCGGCGGACGACGAGGCCGCGCTTGCGATGCTCCTTGAGCGTCACTGGCCGGCGCTCGTCCAATATGCGTTCCGGCTGCTGGGGCGCTGGGAGGCCGCCGAAGACGCCGCGCAGCACGCCTTCGTGCGGCTGTGGGCCAATCGCGTCAGGTGGGCCGACGGCAACGCCCCGGCGCTGCTTCACCGCGTGGCCAGGAACGCAGCCCTGGACGTGCTGCGTTCGCCGCGGCTCAAGGCCCCACGGCATGACCTCGACACCCTCGTGGAGCCGCGCCAGCCGGACGACGACGCGGCGCTGACGGAGATCGCGCTGGCGGCTCGTGACGCAGTGGACGCGCTGCCGGCGCGGCGGCGCGAGATCTTCCTGCTGGCCCGCGAGAGCGACCTCAGCTACGCGGAAATCGCCGAGGTCACCGGCCTGGCACGCCAGTCGGTCGCCAACCAGATGAGCCTCGCGCTGCGCGATCTGCGTACCGCGCTGGCGGCGCACCTTCCCGCGGGCGTTGCGCGACCCGAGAACTCGCGCCGAAAGGAGGGTCCCGATGCGGGCTGACTTCGACGAGGCGATCTTGCGGGTGCTGGCCGGCGATTCCGACGCCGTGGAAGCACGCCGCGTGGCTGGCTGGCGCGACGAAGCGCCGGAAAACGAGTCGTATTTCCGGGACGTGGAGGCGATCTGGGAGGCCTCCGCCCTGCTCGCTTGGCGCGTCGGAGTGCCCGAAGTCCCCTCCGCCGATGTCATCGCGCGGCGCGGCGCCAGTCTAGAACGGCGCCAGATCAGAGGCCGCTTCGCGCGCGCCGTCCGGCGGCGCGAGATCTGGCCGCTCGCCGCGGCGGTGCTGATCGCCGCCGCGGGCATTGGCGTCTGGGCGGGCCGCGCGTCCTTCGATGACCCGCCACGAGCCGAAGTCGAGTACGTATCGGGCGCCGCGTCAACCACCGCCGCGCTGCCCGATGGGAGCATCGCGCGGCTCGCGCCCGGCGCGCGCCTCAGGGTCGCGCAGACCGACAATGAGCGCACGGCGCGCCTGAGCGGTCGCGCGTTCTTCGCGATCGCCTCCGACCCGGAGCTGCCGTTCACGGTGCAAACGGAGCGGGCCCGCGTCGTGGTTATGGGAACCCGCTTCGAGGTGGCCAGCGACGGCGACGCCCTGAGGGTGATTCTGGTCGAGGGACGCGTCGCGCTCGAGACGGACGCCGGCCACGCCGTCACCATGGAGCCGGGTCAGGTGGCCAGGTTGACCGAGGGCGGAGACTTCTCGGTGAGATCCTATCCGGACCTCTCACCCCTGCTCGACTGGCCGGGCGGCCTGCTGCTCTTTCAGTCCACCCCGCTGCGCATGGTAGGGGAGGAAATGTCCGCGCACTTCGGCGTCCCCGTCGTCGTCGACGAGGCACTGGCCGACCGCACCGTCACCGCCTGGTTCGAGGGCGAACCGCTCGCCGAAGTCGCCGAGTCGATCTGCCTGCTCGTGCAGGGGCGTTGCACGGTGGACCCCTCGGAGGTGCGCATTGAGCGCTGAGTACCAGGCGCGCGGGCGGCGGCTGGGGTCGGCGCCATGGGTGGCGTGTCTCCTGCTCCTGGGGCCCGCGTCCCCGGCGGCGGCGCAAACTGCGTCGGGTGCGAGCCTCGTCGAACGCCCCGCCCGGCTGGTGATCGCCGCCGCTCCGCTCGAAACAGCTCTCGGCCGACTCCAGGCCAGTTCCGGGGTGCGCATCGCCTACAGCGCTGAGTCTCTGCCGGAAGAGGCCCGCGTCTCCTGCGACTGCGCGGAGAGCACGGTGGGAGAGGCGCTGGCCACTCTGCTGAACGGCACGGACCTCACCTACGTCACCAGGGCGAGTCACATCCTGATCGTACTGGCTCCCCGGGGCCGCATCGGCGCGGCGAACGACTCCGGCGGCGTCGTCGGTAGCGTGCACGATGCCGAGTCGGGCCTGCCCATCGCCGCCGCGAGCGTGAGCCTTGCCGGGACAGGCCAAGTGGCGACGACCGGCGAGGATGGCGCCTTCCTCTTCGCCGACGTGCCGCCGGGTTCGTACATGATCAGGGCTGCGGCCGTCGGCTACAGGCAGGCGGAAGCGACCCGCGCGGACGTGCGCAGCGATGTCCGGACGACGGTCACCGTCATCCTCGAAGCTGCGCCTCTGGCGCTGGCCGAGATCGTAGTCGCGCCCGGCACGTTCGACGTCCGCGGTGAGGAGTTTCCGCTGCTCCGCCAGACGCTGACGCGCGCAGAGATGGACGCGCTTCCCCAGCTCGGCGAGGACGCCTTCCGGGTCCTGGAGCGCCTGCCGGGGATCGCCACCGGAGACATCTCGGCCAAGATGCAGGTGAGGGGCGGCCACGACGACGAACTGATGATCGCCCTGGACGGCGTCGAGCTTTTCGAACCCTACCACATGAAGGACCTGGACTCGGTGCTCGGCATCCTCGACGTGCAGGCGCTGGGGTCGATGAGCCTGCTGGCCGGTGGGGTGACGGCCGAGCACGGCGACCGTCTTTCCGGCCTGCTGGACCTGCGCACCCGTCAGCCCCGTGTGGAGGGCAATCACCACTCCCTCGGGTTGAGCGTTTCAAGCCTCTCGGCGCGCTCGCAGGGCACCTTCGACGGCGGCCGGGGCGCGTGGCTGGCGTCGGCGCGCCGGGGCTTCCTGGACCTGCTGCTCGAGTTGGCGCAGACGGACGAGGACAACGAGCAGCTTTCGCCCCAGTATTTCGACGTGCTGGGCAAGGTCGACTTTCTGGTGGGGACGCGGCACCGGCTCGGACTGCACGTGCTGCACGCCGGCGACAACCTGGACCTCGAGGAGATCGACGGCCCCGACGACCTCGACGAGCTGCACACCGATTGGCGCAACACGAACGCCTGGCTCACCTGGGACTGGGCCGCCGGGGAAGCACTCGACGTCACCACCACCGCCTCGCTGGCCTCCCTCTCCCGGAGTCGCCAAGGGCAGGTGGACGCCCGCGGCGCGTCCCAGCACGCCGACTTCGTCCTGGCCGACGACCGCGGCGACTTCGACTTCCTGACGCTGCGCCAGGACTGGCTCTGGGCGCCGGCCGACGCGGTGCTTCTGAAGTTCGGCGGGGAGGTGCGAGACGCACGCGCCCGATACGACTACCGCCGCGAAACCGGTCAGGAGATAGCGCTGGAAGACGGAGCGTTCGGCTTCGACCTGGACACGCTGGTGGTCGCGCTGGAGTCGGAGTCGACCGAAGCGTCCGCGTACTTCGCGACCCGACTGCAGCCCGCGAATCCCTTGGTCGTGGAGGTCGGGGGCCGCTACGACCACCGCAGCCATTCGGGAGACGACGACTTCGCACCCAGGGTGCACGCTTCGCTCGAGTTGGGGGGCGGGGCGACTCTGCGCGGCAGCTGGGGCGTCTACCACCAGTCCCACGGCGTCGAAGAGCTGTCCGTCGTCGACGGCGAGCGCGCATACTTCCCTTCGGAGCGCGCTACCCAGTGGGCCGCGGGGCTGCAGTTGACCCGCGGCTCGCTCGACGCCCGACTGGAGGCGTACCGGCGCACCATCGAGGATCCGAGGCCGCGCTACCTGAACGTCATCCGCCAGATCATTCCCTTTCCTGAAGCGGGCAACGACCGGGTCAGGTTTCTGCCGGAACGCGGACGCGCGGACGGGATCGAGCTGATGCTGAGCGCCAAGACCGGCGCCAGGTCGGCGATCTCCACGAGCTACATCCTCGCCCGGGCGGAGGACCGGCTGGAGGGGCGCTGGGTGCCTCGGACCTTCGATCAGCGCCACACGGTGAACGCGCGTTGGCATCACTCGCCCAACGAACGGTGGGACCTGGCCGCCGGCTGGCAGTACCATACAGGCTGGCCCAACACCCCAATGGAGTTCGTGGTCGACACCGTGAGCGTGGAACCGAACGGGCTCGACCTGATCGTGGACGAGCGTCCGGGCCCGGTAAACTCCGTCCGCCTGCCCGCGTACCACCGCATGGACTTCCGCGCGACGCGGAGCTTCTCGGTCGGCGACGGCACGCTGCGCGCGTTCGTCGACCTGTTCAATCTGTACGGCCGCGAAAACCTGCGTTCGTTCGACTACAAGATCGTGCTACCCGAAGGGCGCGCGATCGCCAACCCCGGCGAGACGCTGCTTCCCTTCCTGCCGTCCTTCGGCCTAACGTGGGAGTTCTGACCGCATGCTGACGCAACGCGCGCGGGCGCTGCCCGTGCTTCTGCTGGCCGCCTGCTCGGGGCCGGTGGGCCTCGACGACGGCGCCGACGAGGGCTTCACCAGCGCAGGCGGGGTCCGTCTCCACTACGTGATCGACTTTCCGGCCGGGGAGGGCCCGCATCCCGCGGCGATCTACGTGCACGGATCCGGCAGGAAGACCATCCAGGACGACGCCGACATCGCTCGTCGGCTGGTGGACCGCGGGATCGCCATGCTCCGCTACGACAAGCGAGGCACCGGCCAGTCCGGCGGCTCCTTCACGCCGTCGAACGACCCGCGCGTCAACGACGCCCTCCCGGACGAGTACGCGCCCGACGCGGCGGCCGTGCTCGACGTCCTGGCGGCCCATCCGCGGATCGACCCGAACCGGGTAGGCATGATCGGCGAGAGCCAGGCGGGTTGGACGATCCCGGCGGCGATGCGTCTCACTGACCGAGCCCGGTTCGTTGTCCTTAAGTCGGGCCCAACGCTGCCGCTGGGCGACGTCGGAGGATACGAGGACATCGCGGCGCAGCGGCCCGATCTGTCGCCGCAGGAAGTGATGGCCGAGCTGGAGCGCCAGGGCAGGCGTACCGGGTGGGGTTTCGATCCGACCCCGCACCTCGAGGCGCTCGAGGTGCCTGGCCTCTGGGTCTACGGCGAGCAGGACAGACACGTACCGGCACTGGCGAGCGCGAGAGCGCTCGAGGTGATACGGCAGGCGAGTGGTGGTGATCTCTCCACCCTGTCGTATCCAAAGGGGGACCACGGGCTGCGCGACGTCGATTCCGGCGAGGGGATTCCTTACTGGGAGGACGTAGTCGCATGGCTAGAGACGAAGGGATTCGTGCGGTGAGCAGCGCGTGGGTGATCGTGCGCGCGTTCTTCATCATCGGGGTGGTGTCCTGTCAGGCCGACCCCGGCCGCTCGCAGACACCCACCGAGCCGGCCGAGGCGTCACCCGAGGCGGCGCTGATCTGCGAGGGCACGTGGAGCCGCCAGTGGCCCAACCTCTGCCACGACGGTAAGCCGGTGCACGGCGAGCGAGTGCTGGTGTTCAGCGACGGCTCGTCGGCCGAAACGCGCGCCGAGGTCGCGGGCATGGCCGACGTCGCAATTTCCAGGGTCATGGAGCGGACGGCGACGAGCTGGGCCGACTTCACCTTCATGCCCTACTACGAAGAGCCGCTCATCCACGTCTTTTCCGATTACGACCAGCAGGCGGTGAGCGGCCTCGCGTACGCCCACGGCATCGTCGTGCGCGCCCCCGACTCGCCCCGTTACGGCTCTGCGGGCTGGCCGCGTGAGAGGTGGAACAACGTGCTGCGGCACGAGCTCGCGCACGTCGTGGAGTTCCTGCTCATCGGCACCCGACACGCCGGAGCCAACTCGGTGTGGTTCAGGGAAGGCTTCGCGAGCTGGGCCGCCGGCATCTCCTCCATCCTGAGCGCGGAACAGGTTCGGGACTGGCAGACGAGCATGGAGTCGGTGCCGGGCGGCGGCAATCCGATCGGCATCTACCGCTGGCGCGACTTCCCCGAAGGGATCCGCGAGGACCCCAGCCAGAACATCCGCTACTACCCGTTCTTCGAGTTGGCCGCTCGCTATCTGCTGGATCCGGAGGGCAACGGCACCAGCGTCGAAGACCTGAAGGCGATGTTCGACTCGGTCGGCGCGGGCGTGCCGCTCCAGACGGCGTTCCGCGACAGCTTCGGACTCGCCATCGAGGAGTACGAGGCCACCTTCTGGGAGCGCATGGAGGCGTATCTGGGCGAATAGGCGTCGCCCTCCTGCGCGCGGCGGCGCGATGCCCCATCATGCGCCGCCATGGAACTGGGCATATACACCTTCGCGGAGACGCGCATCGATCCCGGCACCGGGCGGCAGATGGGCGCCGAGCAGCGGCTCCGCGATCTGATGGAGGAGATCGAGCTCGCCGACCGGGTCGGGCTCGACGTGTTCGGCGTGGGCGAACACCACAGGCCGGACTTCGCCGTGTCGACGCCGGCGATCGTGCTGGCCGCCGCCGCCGCCCGCACCGAGCGCATCCGGCTCACCAGCGCCGTTTCGGTGCTGGGCTCGGACGATCCGATCCGCGTGTTCCAGGATTTCGCGACCATCGACCTGCTGTCGGGTGGGCGCGCGGAGATCATGGCCGGGCGGGGGTCTTTCACCGAGTCGTTCCCGCTCTTCGGCCAGGACATGGCCGACTACGACCTGCTGTTCTCCGAGAAGCTCGACCTGCTCCTGGCGGCGCGCGAGCAGACCGAGCTGACCTGGTCGGGCAGGCACAGGCCGCCCGTTCTGGGGCGCGGCGTATACCCACGCCCGATCCAGGATCCGCTGCCGGTGTGGATAGCGGTCGGAGGCACCCCGCCCTCGGTCGTGCGCGCCGCGACCCTGGGGCTGCCGCTCGCGCTGGCGATCATTGGAGGGTACCCGGAGCGCTTCAAGCCGATGGTCGACATGTACCGGGACGCGGCGCGCCGCGCCGGGCGGGATCCGCTGGCCCTGCCGGTGGGCGTAAATTCCCACGGCCACATCGCGCCCACTTCGCAGGGGGCGCGCGACGCGTTCTTCGAGCCCTACGCGGAGATCATGACGCGAATCGGCCGGGAGCGCGGTTGGCCGCCCCTCGCGCGAGCGCAGTTCGACGCCGGCTGCGGGCCGCGCGGGCACTTGTTCGTGGGGAGTCCGCAGGAGGTCGTCGACAAGATCCTCTTCCAGCACGAGATATTCGGCCACCAGCGCTTTCTCATGCAGACGGTCGGCACGGTGCCGCACGCCGAAGTGCTGCGGGGGATCGAGCTGTACGGCACCGAGGTCGCGCCGGCGGTGCGGAAGGCGCTCAGCTCAGCAGCATGAAGCGACCCGAGTCGACGAGATCGCGCACGCCCTGGATCAGCGAGGCCGGCGCCGCGTAGCGCGGAGCGCAGTGCAGATCGGCCGCGCTGTACTCGAGCGCCTCCATTTCGCGTATACCGAGCTCCACGCCGGGGGCCGCGCCGCGCACCGGGTGCCGGGCAAAAGCCACTTTCTCGGGGTCTATGCGGCCCAGCTCGATGGCTCGACTGACCCGCCTGCTGCACCGGCACGCGCTGTCCTTGTTCACCAGACCGCAGCGCCGCCGCATGAAAGAGCGCACCGCCTCGCGCGCGCGGGAAAGCCGCTTCCGGAACGCGGCCGACTCGATGTCCAGGACCTCCGCCGCCTGCTTGCTCGACAGGCCGAGGGCCTCGGCGAGGGCGTAGGCGATGCGCTGCTCGCGGTCCAGACACAGCAGCATCGCGAGCGTGCAGCTCCGCTTGGCCTCCTCGACCAGCAGCCGTTGCTCCGCGTCGGTGCCCGTCGGCAGGACGTCCGACAGGCCATCGTATAGATCCTCCCCGAACTCCTCGAACGACATCGTCACGCGCTCGGCGGCCCGCTTGCGCCGCGTGAGAAGGTGGTTGGCGGCCACCCTGTAGACCCAGGTCCGGAAGGCGCTCTCGCCGCGGAAGGTCCCCAGGTGGGTGATGACCCGCATGAGGATCTCCTGGGTGGCGTCGCGCGCGTCTTCGGGGTCGAAGAGCATGCGCAGCGACAGCCCGTAGACGTCGTCCTGGATCGCGAGCACGATCTCCTCCAGGGCGTCGCGCGAGCCCTCCCGGGCCCGCGCGACCGGCGCCTCGAGGTCGTCGTACGAAGCTTCGCTCATCCCGCTCTCCCCTCCTCCGCTTTCGGCGCGATATCCAGGACACGGGTTCCCCATGGACTGTCTATCGCCACGCGCCAAAGCCCGTCCGCGCCGCGCCTGAGCACGTCGGTAGATCTGCCCTCCTGACGGGCCGTGCCATCGGGGGTCTCCACTTCCAGCCTCCAGTCCGAGGAGTATAGAGCGAGGTCGCCACACACCACCGTGTGCCGTGCCCGCGTGTCGATGCGAGGCCGAGCCTCGGCGAAGGCCTCGATCGCCGCCGCCAGCGACTCCCTCCGGTCGGCCAACTCGCCGGCCTCGGTGACCAGGACCGCTCCGACATCGTACAGCTCCAGCGCGCCCGCGCCGTCGCCGTCCGCGAACGCCGCCACCAGCATTTCCACCGTTTCTTCCGGGGTTCGTCCAGCCATCGTGCGCCTCCGTTGTCCGCGCCGTCCAGTCGCCCCGCCGGCGGCGGGGTGTTCGGTCTTTGGACATCGGGCACCGGACGATTGTGACCGCCTGTGGCGAGCGAAGACGGGCTTGTAGCCTCAGCCCAGCCGCAGGATCTCGTACTCTGCGAACAGCGGCCCCACCTCCAGCCCAATTGACGCGTACAGCCCGGGTGGCACGGAAATGTCGGCCACGTAGAGCTCGCCGGTGAACGGGCGGGCTTCTTGCAGCGTCAGCCCGGTCTTGGGCAGCGCCAGCGTGAGGGTGGCATCTGCCCGGATCGAGGACTCGTGCGAGACGCCGGAGGTGGCGTCCACGCCGGAGGGGACGTCCAGCGAAAGCAGGGGAGCCGACGCATCGTTGGCCTCGAGAATGGCGTCCGCGGCTCCGCCGCGCGGCGGCCCGGACAGGCCGTAGCCGAACAGGCCGTCCAGGATCAGGTCGCCGGGGTCCGCGAAAGCATCGAGCGCGCGGGTACGCACGCCCAGCGCCGACAGGATGCGTCGCTGCTCTTCCGGCACCGCGCCCAGCCGGTCCTCATCGAGCAGGTACGCGGTCACCTCCGCGCCCCAACCGCTCAGCCGCCGGGCGGCCACCAGCGCGCCGCCCCCGTTTCCGCCCGTGCCCGCCAGCACCGCCACGCCGCGGCCCCGCGGATCTCCCTCCAGGAAGCGAACCCGCGCCAGGTGCGCCAGGTGGCGGCCGGCGTGCTCCATCATGCGGGCCAGGTCGATGCCGAAGTCCTCGATCATCGCCCGGTCCACCTCGATCATCTGCTCGGCTGTGACCGCGGGGACGACCACGCCGCGGGCGTCCCCCACCCCGGGCAGCAGTTGGGTCAATGCCCTATGTCCACCGCTATCGCCCGCCATTTGCCCTGATTGAAGCGCAGCACGCTCAGCGTGGACCGGGTTATGTGGCCGGCGAGGATGGCGAACCAGATGTCGATGGGATCAAGCGTGGACACGCGCTGGATGACGAAGCAGATGCCCAGCGGCACGATGATCTGCGAGACGATGGAGATGTAGAGCGGGCTCTTGGTGTCCCCGGTCCCCTGGAGGCCTCCGGTGTAGGTCAGAGCCACCGCGACGAAAAGACCCGACAGGCTGAGCACCCGGAGCAGCTCCACGCCGATCTCCACGACGATGGGCTCGTCCATGCCGAACAGGCCCAGGAGCTGGCGCGGAATGAAGAAGAACATCAGGCCGACGGCGAAGGCTCCCAGAACGCCGATGCGCGCGGCCACGTGCACGGCGTCCGCCGAGCGCTCGGGCTGATCCGCGCCCAGGTTCTGCCCGGCCACCGCCGCCGCCGCGCCCATCAGGCCAATGGTGGTCCAGGTGATGAGCGAGAAGAGCTGCGTGTAGGAGACGGCGTACGCGGCCTGGGCCGCAGCGCTCTGCGCCACCGATCCCACGAAGGCGAGCAGGAACACGCCCCCGATGTTCATGGCGATGCCCTGGATCCCGGTCGGCAGGCCGAACCGGAACAGCGCCCGGATGATGCCCCAGTCCGGCCCCCAGCCCCCACCCCGCGGGAAGCGCACCACCCAGCCGCCGCCCAGCAGCCGCGCCAGCGCGTACACGGCCACGATCCCGGACGCGATCACGGTCCCCATGGCCGCGCCCGCCGTACCGAAAGACGGAATCGGGCCCAGGCCGCGGATCAGGATGATGTTGAGGACGATGTTCAGCACCGTGACGAAGATGCCCAGCCGCAGCGGGGTCTTGGCGTCGCCCGCCGAGCGCAGCGCGCCGCCCAGCATGAAGAAGATCAGCATGCCGCTGCTGAACAGGAACATGATGCGCAGGTACGGCGTGGCCTCGGCCTGCACCGCCGGCGCCGCGTTGACCAGGTCTAGGAGGCCGGGCGTCAGGAAGTAGCCGAGCGGCGCGAGGACCAGCGCCAGGCCGATGGCGGTGAGGAACGCCTGGTAGACGGTGCGGTCCACCTTCTCCGATTCGCCCGCCCCGGCGAAGCGGGCCACCAGCACGCTCATCCCCGTGAACAGCGAGGAGATGAAGACGATCACGACCAGGAACACCTGCCAGCTCACGCCGATGGCGGCGTTGCCGTTGAAGCCCACGTAGTTGCCCACCATGATGTGGTCCACGAGGCCCTGCATCCCGCCGATCACGTTCTGCAGCATGGTGGGCCACGCGATCTTCCAGACCGCCGGCAGCAGCGGGCCTTCTACGATCGAGCGGTCGAAGCGGCGCTTGGGTGGGGGAGGCGCGGGCGGAACGTCGGACGGATCCGTTCCGGGTGGGGGCGCCTGGGACGACTGGTCGCCCACGTCGGCGACCCCCGAGGTGGACGCCGGCGTATCGGGCGGAATCGCGCCGTCGCTCACTTCCCCACCAGCCGTCGATAGGCGCTGCCGCACCAATCGCTTGTCACGTGGCGATCACTTCCCGGGTTGTCGTCTCCGTGTCAGCGAAGCAACGTGCGCGTTCGGGAAGAGATGCACAAAGGCGCGCGGCGCGTGGTTCTCCGAGACGGGAGTGGCAAGGACTCTACCCCAACGACCGGGGTCGACGTTACAGCAGATTTCGGAAGGGCTGAGCGCCGACCCGGTTCTCGTCAGCGAATGATCTCGAATAGCCCGCGTGCCGAGTCGGAGCCCGGAAATACCCGGTCCGCCTGGGCGCCGGTCAGGTCGAAGGTGCCCGCGATCGCGCCCTTGAGCACCGAGCGCGTGTCCAGCGTCGGGCGCACGTCACGGCCCTCGTAGAGGTCACGCTCGCTCAGGCCGGGCCAGTCGGCAATCACCGTGCTGCGCGCGACGCGGGGCCCCAGCACGAAGCCCGCGCCGGCGGTGCCGTGGTCGGTCCCGCCGGTGCCGTTGGGGCGCGCCGTGCGTCCGAACTCGGTCATCACCACGACGGTCGTATCCGCCCAGCGCTCTCCCATCTCTCGACGGAAGGTGCCGAGCCCGGACGCGAGTCCCCCGAGCAACCGATCCAGGGGGCCTCCGACCAAGCCCTGGTTGGCGTGGGTGTCCCAGCCGCTGAACTCGACCGCGGCGATGTTGGGGCCCGTCGGCTCCCTGAGGAACCGGGCGGCGGCGGTCAGCACGGGCTCGAAGGCGTCGCGCCCGCGTCGCCCGCGCCCTCCCATCATCATCTCATCGCCCGTGAGGTCATCCAGCTCGAGCGCCGCCTCGAACGGATCGCGCAGCACCCGGTCGCGCCTGTAGAGCGCGTGCAGGCGGTCGATGAAGGTCTCCGTGGTCGCCCCCAGGGACGCCGGCGACCACGTCATCACGGGGTGCGGCCCCGACAGCGAGCGCGGCATGCCGGCGGACACCGCGATCCCGGTGCGCTCGCCGCCCATGACCTGCAGAAGGCGATTGAGCCAGCCGTCGGCGGAACCGTCCGGGCGCCCCAGGCCGGTCTCGAGGATCGCCTGCCCGTCGAAGTGGCTGCGCGTCCGGTAGGGGATCGCCATCGCGTGCACCGCCACCAGTTCGTCGCGGTCCCAGAAGCCGCCCAGCGGCGCCAGCCCCGGGGCCAACGCGAAGCCCTCGTCGAGCCGAAGCAGATCGCCCGCGGCGAACGCCATCGGTCCGCGCAGCGCGTCGTAGGCCGGATCGCCAATGGGGACGAGCGCGGCCAGGCCGTCGAAGCCGCCGCGCAGCAGCACGAACATGAGCCTGCCCTGCCCCGGCACGCGCGCGAAGCTGACCGACGGCAGCGCGAAGGTCGCCACGCCGCCCACGCACATCGTGCGCACGAAGTCGCGTCTATCCATGGTCGGCCTCCTTCAGCGCCACTGGAAGTCGGGGCCCGCCAGGGCCAAGGCCAGGCGTTCGTCGACGGCGACGCCGCCGTCGCCCAGCAACCGCGGCAGCTCCGAGTCCTCGCCAACCTCGATCGCGTCCAACAAGCGCTCGGGATCCGGCCGGCCGCCGTCGCGCACGATCCGGCGGGAGATCGAGCGCGCCAGCTCGGCGCGGTTCATGAGCGCGTCGGGGTCCGCCCACTCGCGGCGCGTGTCCCCGTAGCCCTTGGGCGCCCCGGGGGCCCACAGCGTGTGCCTGAGCTGTCGGAGCGCCTCGACCACCTCCCGCGGCGTGTCCTTCGCTCCCAGCACCCGCAGCACCGCCACGAGCCAGTCCTGCGGCGTGCGGAACTTCCGATTGGCCGGATCCCACGCCTCGTCCAGGTCCACCAAGGCGAGGGCGGTCTCGCGCAGGTCGCCACCCGAGTCGGCGAACACCGCCGCCACTTGGTCCACCGCCGCGGCGGGCGGGTCGTCGGCGACGAAGTGGCGCACCAGCTTGCCGGCCAGGAAGCGCGCCGTCGACGGGTGCCGGCACAGGTCGCGGATGACCGCCTCCCCCTCCCCGACGCCGCCCTCTCGGTAGCGCACGCCGAGCACCGTCTTTGCGCCGGGCTCGTGCAGCGGGGGCGCGAAGCGGAAGGCCGGCGCGGTCGTCTCCGGGCCCACGCGCGGCCCCCGTCCGCGGCCGACCCCCTGCGCCCCCCAGCCCGTCAGGACGCGCGCCAACTCGACGACGTCCTCCTGCGCATAACCACCGTCCACGCCGAGCGTGTGCAGCTCGAGCAGCTCGCGCGCGTAGTTCTCGTTCAGCCCGCGCGCGTTCCCCCGCCGCGCGGTCATGCGCCCGGCGCGGGACTCCGGCCCGATCGACTGCGCGTTGTCCAGGTAGATCAGCATGGCGGGGTGCCTGGCGGACGCCAGCACCATGTCCTCGAAGCGGCCGAGCACGTGCGGGCGAATGACCTCGCGCTCGTACATGCCCGCCATGGGCAGCACCGCGGGTTCGCCCTGCACGGAGACGCACAGGTGGTTGGACCAGAACGCGACCAGCCGCTCGACGAAGGGCCGCTCCGAGGACACCCGGGCGGACAGCGTCGCGACAGCCTCCAGCCCCACGATCCGCCGAATCTCGCGTCGCCGCTCCCGCAGGGCGTCTTGGTCGCGGGCGCGTTGCGCCTCGCGCAGGCCGCGGATCACCGCCCCGATCTCGTCGCCCGAGGGCAACTCGCCGCGCAGCTTGGGAGCCCCGCCGTCCAACTGACCCCGCAGCCACCGCCCGGGATCCTCCAAACGACCCCTCTCGCCCGGGCGGGCGCCCAGGCCGAAGCGGTTCAGCGCGCGGAGCGCAGGGTCAGCGAATGGCATCATGCGTGTCGTCCCGAACGGGAAGCGATGCGCCAGGTACCGAAGATAGGGACTGCGGAGGAGCGGCGGGCGTTAACTCCTGAAGGACCAGGCCTGGACGGAGGCCACCCAGCATTCGTCTGCGCGCGCGGGCCGGTACCGGTGTTTGAGGGTGGCTTCGGTGAGCTCCTGGCGCCCCTCGGACGGTACATCACCGACTATCTCGATGGTGTCCTCGTCGACGAAGCCCATCCCAGTGACGACGAAATGCACCTCACCGTCGCCCGAACCTCCGTCCCAGGGCCCTGGGATCCCGATTCGCAGCAGCTCGGCCTTCACCTGCACGGGTAGCGTGGGATCGGCCCTATGCTGCGCGACGACCTCAGCGCAAGCGGGTGAGTTCATGAACGTCGGTTCCGCGGACCGCGTGGGGCCGCCCTGGTTCGGAGACGTCGCGCAGGATTGCGCGGCCGTTGTCAGGAAGAGGACGAATGCGGCCCTGAGGATACCCGCCGGGTGAGTCGTCACGCCTATTGGCCTTCCGCTGAAACGAACATCTGCCTGAACGCCGTGGGCAAGGTGAGGTGGCCGGCTCCGACGCGCACCCCAAAACGCACGGAACCGGCCCGGGCAATGCCCGGACCGGCCCGTTCGCGGACCGGTTACCCGGCCGCGCCTCCCCACCCCACCCCACCCCACCCCAAAAAATCCGGACGACCCCTCTGTGCTTCGTCCCATCCGCCCAAGTGCGGCTGAAAACCTGCACTCTCCCCGGTTTCGGGGCCGCCCGGAATCACCGTATCAAGTCAACGTCCCGCCATCTGTACTCGCACCGAGCCCCCAGCCACAGCGCCGTGCGGGTTTCGCGGCTCTCGTGAGGGCTGGCGGTGCGAGTTGCCCCGCAAGAGCGACTCGCGCCGATGCCCCAACCACAGCGCCGTGCGGATCTCGCTGGGGGCGAGGGCTGGAGCGCCCCGTATGAGCGACTCGCGAAGCGCCGGAGCGAATGGGGGCGCGCCAGTCCTCGCCCCCCGCACTCATCCACACTCGCTGTAGCCGCACACCATGCACTTCACGCACCCCTCCGCGAACGTCAGCTCCGACGCGCAGTCCGGGCACGTGCCGATGAACGTCTCGCCCGGGTCGTAGGCGCCGAAGTCGACGTGCGCCTGCGCCGCCGCCGACTGCGCCCCCGTGGTGACCGTCTGGTTGATCGGCAGCTCCTGCTGCACGCCCGCGCGCTCCTGCTGGTACAGCTCGATGGCCTGGGCGATGGCGTCCGGCACCGACAGCACCTTGTTGGGCCCGTAACCCACGGCCCGGTCGCAGGAGATTCCTCGCAACTGCTGGTGCACCTCGGTCAGCCCGATGCCGCTGCGCAGCGCCAGCGAGATGAGCCGCCCGATGGCCTCCACGTCCGCCATGGCCGCGCCGCCCGCCTTGCCCAGCGTGGCGAAGAGCTCGAAGGGCTTGCCCGTCTCGTCCTCGTTGATGGTCACGTAGATGTCGCCCAGGGGGCTGATCATCTTGCGCGTGATCCCGCGCAGCGCCGCCGGCCGGGTGCGCTTCAGCAGCCGCTTCTGGCTACGAACCTGCTCCTCGGAGAGCCCCGACTCCAGGTGCTCGCGCTCGTGCTCGAGTTGGTGGATGCGCTCCCGGGCGTCGGCCAGATCCTGTAGCATCCGCGCGCGCTCCGCGGCCTCCGCTTCGTCGCTCTCGCTGACCTCCTTGGCGGTCTTGCCGGTGGACAGCACCTGCATGGGCCGGGAACCGTCGCGATAGACCGTCACGCCCTTGCACTCCAGCTCGTAAGCCTGGAGGTAGATCTCGCGGACTTCTTCACGCGTGGCGTCCTCCGGGAAGTTGCACGTCTTGGAGATGGCCGAATCGACGTGCTCCTGGAAGGCCGCCTGCATGCGGATGTGCCACTCGGGGGTGACGTCGTGCGCGGTCACGAACACCCGCCGCACCTCCTCCGGAACCTCATCGAAATGGATGTGGCCTTCCTCGGCGATGCGACGCATCAGGTCCTCGGAGTACCAGCCCTGCTCCCGCGCGATGCGTACGAAGTCCTTGTTCACGTCCGGCATCAGCACGCCGGCCTGGTTGCGCATGAACGCGACCGCGAACAACGGCTCGATCCCGCCCGCGCAGTCGGCGATGATGGAGATGGTGCCGGTGGGCGCCACGGTCGTCAGGTTGCAGTTGCGCAGCTTGATCCCCGGACGCAGCCGGCCGCCGTTGGGGTGCCGCGCGCAGGTGGCGTCCGGCCCCCAGATGCTGCGCTCCCACTCCGGAAATGCGCCGCGGGATTCGGCGAGCTTCTCCGAGGCGTTGCGCGATTCTTCGTCGATGAAACCCATGAGAGTGCGCGCCATGGAAACCGCGTCGTCGCTGTCGTAGGGAACCCCCACGCGCACGAGCAGGTCGGCCCACCCCATCAGGCCCAGCCCGATGCGTCTGATCCGGTGCGCCAGGTCGTGGATTTCGGGCAGCGGGTAGTTGTTGGCGTCGATGACGTTGTCCAGGAAGTGCGTGGCCATGTGCACCACGCGCTTGAGCTCGTCCCAGTCGACGCGCTCCTCGGGCCGCGCATCCACGGGGGCGTCCATGACCGCGAACGCGCCGACGTTGATCGAACCAAGGTTGCAGACGTCGTACGCTATGAGGGGCTGTTCACCACAGTTGACTGTTACACAACCATTTACAATTATCGAATGCGTCTCCGGCTCCGTGGTGCAATAGACATCCTCGCGTCCCGCCGCCGAGATCGAGCGGATTCTCGTCTCGAAACGCTCGCTGTTCGACCCGCGTATCTTGGTGGCCAGGTAAGACTCCACCTTTTCCTGCTTGGCCGTGCTGAGGAAGCCGACCTTCGATACGAACCGGTCCCGGTTCACCTTGTCCAGGATCAACTCGTACTGCGCCTTGTGCGCGTACTCCTTCAGACCGCCGTGCCCGTCCGGCATGAGCTTGCGGCCGGCCTTACGACGAAGCCGCAGGTTGGCCACCATGCCCATGTTCAGGAGGAGGAGCTGTACCTCCCTCAGGAACTCCGGTTCGCTGCTCGCGAGTCGGACCGTGCAGGTGCGCGCGGAGTCTACCCGGTTCACGGTCCCGTCCGCCGTGAACGCCGCCTGCAGGAAGCCGATGACCGCTTCCTCCGGGGCCTTCCAGAGGGCGGTGGGCACACGGCTGCTCCTGCCGTCCTCGGTCACGACCCCCAGCGACCGCAGAAAGTAGTAGAGCGCGGACTTGTAGATCAGTTGGACCCGCCCAGGGCGCTCCGCGCGGTTGCCCTCGAGACCGGTCCATTCCCGGATCCGCTGCCGAAAGCCGTCCTCCAGCTCCTTCTCGTCGCCCCCGAAGAGCAGCCCAACCGAGTAGTTGGGGACGTTGCGCCCCTCGGGAAGCTCCTCGCTCACCCAGCCGTCGGCGACCACCCAACCCAGGAGCTGTCCGAGCTCGCGCGACCAGCGCGTCGGGGGCGCGGCCTCGCCGCGCTCCATGCGCGCCTTGAACTTGTCGGTCGGCGCCCACTCCGGCAGCGCGTTGTCGCCGCCCCAGGGCCCCTCTCCGGACTGCAGGAGGATGGTGTCGCCGGGCTCCAGATCCTTGAGCTCGACCGCGCCGTCGGGCGTGTAGAACTTGTGGTTGTCGGTCGCGGTGATCTCGTAGCCGTGCTCGGTGACGAGCCGGAAGACTTCCGCGTTCTCACGGCTCTTGAACACCGGCACCGCGTGGCGGGCAGTTACGCCGTGGCGCGTACGGGTCTTGACCGCCGTGCCGCCACCGCTCTGGGCCTCCCTGAGCGCGGGGACGCGATCATCGGTCCCCACGCGGATCTCCATGACCTCGCGCTCCAGCTCCTCCACGGTCAGGAGTCCGCGGTCGGTCGCGAGGCGGGTGGAGCCGATCACGCACGGGTTGGTCGCCTCGTAGCCGCCGAGCGCCGGCACCGGGTTGTGCAGGTTCGCCTGGTCGATGAAGAACACGCCCGGCTCGCCCGTGGACCACGCGCCCTCGACGATGAGGTCGAATATCTCGCGCGCGTTCTCGCGGCCGATCTTGGCCCCGTTGCGCGGCGAGATCAGGTCGTAGTCCTCGTCCTTCTTGAGCGCCTCCATGAAGGCGTTCGTCACCGCCACCGAGATGTTGAAGTTGGTAATCTTGGTGACGTCGCTCTTGCACGCGATGAAGCCCCGGATGTCGGGATGATCGACCCGCAGGATGCCCATGTTCGCGCCGCGCCGCGTGCCCCCCTGCTTCACGACCTCGGTGGACTGGTCGTACAGGCTCATGAAGGACACCGGGCCGCTCGCCACGCCCATGGTCGAGCGGACGATGTCGTTGCTCGGGCGCAGCCGGCTGAACGAGAAACCGGTTCCGCCTCCGGACTGATGCACGAGCGCCATCGCCCGCAGCGTGTCGTAGATGCCGTCCTTGCCGTTGGAGAGCGCGTCCTCCACCGGCAGCACGAAGCACGCGGACAACTGTCCCAGCGGCCGGCCGGCGTTCATGAGGGTCGGCGAGTTGGGCTCGAACATGCGCGTGGTCATCAGGCGATAGAACTCGTGCGCGATCTGCTCTACCGCGCCTTCACTCGCGCCGTGCTTGCGGTCCTCTTCAGCGACCGTCCTGGCCACGCGCCAGAACATCGTCTCGGGGTCCTCGGCCGGCTCGCCCGCTTCGTTCTTTTTCAGGTACCGACGCCCGAGGACGATCTTCGCGTTCTCGGACATCTCCGCGGGACCGAGGTCCTCTGGGAGGGTCTCGGCGGGCGATACGGCGTCGGGCATGGGCTTCCTCGACTCGGCCTGGGTCTGTCTTTTTGTTACGAAAAGGACGCGAAGTACGATGTTCCGGGCGGCGCGGGACGATAGCCAAAGCCCCCCGGATCCCTCCGCGCCGTCACACCCCATATCTTGTGGGCCCTGCACGATAAGGCCACTCTATGTTGTGGTCAAGAGTCGTGATTGTCCACACCGGGACGCCCCTGAACCAAGCCCGTTTCGGCCCAGTTTCCACCGTTTCCACAGGCGTTTGTCCAGGTCTGTCCACGGGTGTGTGGAAAAGGCGATAGAGGGTCCGCCTGGCTGGCGCTTCAGGGCCGGGCGACCGCACGCTCCCGCAGAAACGCCTCCAGCCCGCGCACGTGCGCTTCCGCGATGCGGCCCTGCACCTCCGGATCCCGCAGCGCGGCTTCCTGCGCGGGCACCATCAGGAACATGGTCTCGGTGAGGACGGACGGCATCCACGTCGGTCGAGCCAGCGCCAGGTCGCCCCAGATGGGGCCCAGGTCGCGCAGGCCCAGCTCGTCGACGAGCTCTCGCTGCAGCGCGCGCGCCAGGTCGAGCGACTGCCAGGTGTTGTAGAGGACGCTCGTGCCGGCGCGTTCGAAGGGGTTCACGCCGTCGGGAAAGGCGTTGTTGTGGACCGAGATGAGGACGTGCACCGACGAGTCGACCGCCATCAGAGGACGAGCGCCCAAGCCGACGTTGTCGGCGTCCGGGCGGATCTCCAGCACGCGCGCCCCGGCGCGCCTCAGCTTCTCGACGAGCCGCTTGGCGACGCGTCGGTTGGCGTCGCCCTCGCGCAGCCCGGTCGGGCCGGGCGCGCCGGTGTCGTCCGCGTGACCGGCGTCCACGCCGATGCGCAGCCCGCTCAGCGGCGCGTTCGGGTCGATGGCGGGCGGCCGGCGCACGCGCACCACCAGGGTGGCCTCATCCTCCCAGCGCGACGCCCAGCCCCACGGCGTGGAGGCGGTCTCCACGTGCACGACGTAGCGCTCGTCGCCCGCTTGCTCCCACCAGACGCGCCGCACCTCCGGGTCGTCGCCTCCCTGGTACGCCCAGTTGGTGCGCGTGCGCGCGCCGTAGACCGTGATGTCCAGGCCGCCGTCGCGCGCGTCTACTCGGAAGGGCAGGCGCTCGGACAGGGACACGCGCACGTCCACCCAGCCGGCCGCCGGGAGCGCGCGGACCGAGTAGGCGTCGCCGGCGGCCCGGCCCGCGCCCGGAAGCGGCGCGAGGCCGGCCGTCGCCTCGAGGTCTACCTGCGGCACCCATATCGACAGATCGGACGCGAGCCGAACCCTCGCCAGGCCGTCCCGAGCGCCGGTTATCAGCGCCGCCGTCCCGTTCGGCAGGAACCAGTGGAACGGGGTGCCCGGCGGCAGCGTGGCGCGCCCGATCGCCGCCGAGTCCGGGCGCTCGGTCCGCACCAGGGCCGGGATGGCGAAGCCCGCGGGCAGGACGTCGACGCGCGGCAGCGGCTGCACCGCCGTGTCCCCCGGCGCCAGGATCGTGGCGACGTCCACCGCCTCCGCGTCCGGGACGCCCCGGTTGCGCAGCGTCCCCGGCGGCGGCAGCAGCCCTGACGCGGCGGAGCCCTGGCCGCCCGCTACCGGCGCGTCGATGCGCACGTCGGCCGAGTACTCCATCAGGACCGCGCCCGCGGACGCCTGCATGAAGCCGGCGCTGCCCAGGGCGCGCCGCGCGGGCCTCATCGGAATCCACCCGTAGGGCATGCGCAGCACCGGAAAGACGCCCTCGGGGCCGCTGGCGCGCACGGTGATCACCTCGCCCCGGGTCACCACCGCGCCGTCCGTCGGGAACGCGATCGCGAGCGGCGGCGCGCGCACGGAGTCGGCCCCGGCGCCCGGTTCGGGCGCGGGCTCGGCCGGCTCCAGTCCGGCTCCGTTGACCAACCGCTCCAGCTCTGCCGCCGAGCCCGAGCCCCGCGCCTCGAGCCGATACACGCCGTCCTCCGGCACCGGCAGGAAGGCCAGGAACGCGCCATTGGGCTCCACGTCGACCGACGCGCCGTTGATCCGCAGCGTCGGATCGGTGAGCCGGACGGCGCCGAAGACGAAGGTGGAGTCGGTGGTTATGGTGGCGCCCTCAGCCGGGTAGACCACCTCGAGCGCCGGCCCCTCCCCCACGGCCGCGGGAATCGCGGGCAGCCGGCCGGCCACCGGATCGTCCGCTACGCCGCTCGGCGCGGGCGCTTCGGCAGACGGCCCGGCCCACGCGCCGCAGGCGCCGCACGCCAGGGCGGACACGACCGCGGCGATCCCCGCGCGCGCCCTCATCTCGCCTCCCGCAGCCGCCTCAGCCACACCCACCCCACCACCGCGATCAGCGTCATGCCGGAGAAGAGCGCGAAGCGCAGCATCACCAGCCCGCCAACCGCGAACATCAGCCCGAACAGCAGCAGCAGCGCGGCGAGCACGCGCTGGGAGTCCTTGCCCAGATCCTGCGCCGGCGTCAGGCCGGTGCGCTCGCGCTGGCGCGCCCAACCAGGTCCGCCCGGCCGCACGCGGCGGTAGAACGCGTCCAGGGTCTCGTCGGGCTCGGCGCGGGTCAGCAGCATCACGGGCACCCACACCGCCAGGGTCACCGCCGAGGTCACCATCAGCCGGACGCCGAAGTCGGCGATCTGCAGCGGGGGGATGCTCACCGCGGCGCCGAACAGCGTGAAGTCGGCGCCCGCCCAGACCGATGTCGCGAAGCCGACCAGGAACCCAGCCACCATCGCCGCCAGCTCCGCCCAGGCGTTGATGCGCCACCAGAACCAGCGCAGGATGAGCACCAGGCCCGGACCCGTGCCGATGGCGATGATCAGCCTGAAAACGGTGCCGATGTCGCGGCTGAAGAAGGCGGCGGTGGCGCCCAGGACGGTCACCAGCACCGACGCCACGCGCGCGAACATCACCAGCTCCCTTTGCCCGGCGCGCGGCCGCAGAAAGCGCGCGTACAGGTCATTGGTGATGTAGGACGCGCTCCAGTTGATGAGCGTGCTGACCGTGCTCATGAACGCCGCGAGCAGCGAGGCGACGACGATGCCCAGCAGGCCGGCGGGGAGAAAGTCCAGCATCAGCTTGGGGTAGCCCAGCTCGCGATCGTCCAGCTCGGGGTAGACCACCAGCGCCACCACCGCGACGACGATCCAGGGCCACGTGCGCACCACGTAGTGCAGGATGTTGAAGAGCCACGCGGCGCGCTCCGCGTCGCGCTCGTCCTTGGCCCCCGCCAACCGCTGGATGAACTCGCCGCCGCCGTCCGAGCGGCGGAAGGCCCACCACTGCAGCACCATGTAGGCGACGAACGTCCACGCGCTGATCTGCGCGACGCTCGACCAACCCACGCCCAGGAAGCCCCCGGCGCCGAAGTCGAGCGGGGTGAACGCCAGCACGTCGAAGTCGGTGTTCTGCTGGGCGAGCCGGACCATGTCGTCCAGCCCGCCGACGTGGTTCACCGCGAAGACCGCCACCAGGATCGCGCCGAGCATGCCCAGGAAGAACTGGAAGAAGTCGGTCGCGACCACGCCCCAGAGCCCCGCCACCCCGGCGTACGCGAGCACGAGCACGCTCACAGCGACCACCGCCCACAGCTTGGCGTGCTCGCCGGGCGCGAGCCCCAGGCTGGGGAAGATCTCGAGCGCGTCGATCACCTTCACCATCGCCAGCATGGCGTAGCCGATGCCGATGGACCCGACGACCACCGCGAACAGGAAGCCCTTGGTGGCCCGCAGCGCCGCCGCGGGACGTCCGGAGTAGCGGATTTCCGTGAGCTCGTTGTCGGTGACGATCTCGGCGCGGCGCCACATCTTGGCGAAGATGTAGATCAGGATGACGTGGGCGATGGCGAAGTTCCACCACTCCCAGTTGCCCGCGATGCCACGGTTGCCGACCACGCCCGAGATGTAGAGGGGGGTGTCGATGGAAAACGTCGTGGCGGCCATCGACGTGCCCGCGAGCCACCAGGGCAGCGCCCGCCCGCCGACGAAGAAGTCCTCCATGCTGCCCGACGCGCGCCGCGCGAGCCAGACGCCGAGCGCGAGGGTCAGCGCCATGTAGACGGCGACGATGATCCAGTCGATGGTGGTCATCGATTCTTCGTCAAGCTACGCGGAGGGGCCGGCCATCTCGGCGGCCACGGCTTGCTGCATGATGGACTCCCCGCCCCAGGCCGCCAACATGCGGCCCGCGTCCAAAGCGCCCGCCAGTCGCGGATGGCCGAACAGAACCACGAGCGCGTCCGGGGTCCAGCTCAGCTCGGCGCGCACCGCCGCCACGGCGTCGTCGGAGAGCCCCGGGCGACCCTTCCACGCGCGAATGTCCGCGTACACCGCGATCACCCGATCGCCGTCGTGCTCGGTCTCGGCTCCGCCCTCCGACGGCGCGGACCGGTGGTCCACCTGCGGTCCGGCGGCGCGCAGACGATCCGGCAACGCTGCGCGCGCCGGAGGCGGATAGGGTCCCCCCAGGTCGTCGTCCACGTCGATCACGCTCACCGCCTCGCCGCGCAGCGTCGCCGAGCCGGCCAGAGGAACGAGCGAGCGGCGCGCCAGGTCCAGCGCCCATTCCGCGTCGCTGCGCACACCCCAGCCCTGACCGCTGCGCTGGACCCTCTCGCGCGCGGCGGACGCCGCTCCGGCCGCGGCGTCGATCCGGGCCACCGACTCGTGCACCCGCCCGGCGTCCAGCGACCCATCGCCGAGGGCGACCCCCAGCGCCTCCAGGACCGCGGCCGGATCCTCCGGATACAGGCTGGCGTCGCACCCGGCGGCGATGGCGCGCACCGCCGCGAGCGCGCCCGGGTCGGCCGCCGCGGCCGAGCCGCCTCCTTCGCGCGCCGCGGCGTCCACCACGCCCTGCATCATCATGGCGTCGGTGACGATCAGACCCCCGAAGCCCAGCTCGCCGCGCAGCACCTCGCCCAGGATCACGGGCGACAGGGTCGCGGGGCGCCCGCTCGGGTCCAGCGCCGGGAACGACACGTGGGCGGTCATCACGGAAGCCACGCCGGCGCTGATCCCGGCGGCGAACGTCTCCATGTCCGCGCGCACGACGTCGCCGGCGGCGGTCACCTCCGGCAACTCGGCGTGGCTGTCCGTGACCGTGCGGCCGTGGCCGGGGAAGTGCTTCACGCACGCCAGCGCGCCCTCGTCCTGGCACCCCTCGACCCAGGCCCGCACGTGGCGCGCGGCGCGCCCCGGCCGGGCCCCGAAAGAGCGCGTGCCGATGATCGGGTTGCGCGGCTCGACGTCCAGGTCGGCCACCGGCCCGTAGACCCAGTCGACGCCGAGCGCGAGCGCCTCGCGGGCCGTGAGCGCTCCGCACCGCCTGGTCGCCTCCAGGTCATCGACGTGCCCCACGGCGGCGAGCGGCGGCAGGCGGGTGGCGCCGTCGAACTGCTGCCCGGCGCCTCGCTCCAGGTCGGCGCCGATCAGGATCGGATGCGCCGACTCGCCGCGCAGGCGGGTCGTCAGGGCGCGCACCGCGCCGGCCTCTCCCCCGAAGATGATGAAACCGCCGGCCCCCATGCGGAGGCCGGCGGCGATGCCGTCTTCGGCCGGCGCGAAGCCCGCGCCGTCGACCCAGCGGATGGCCGGGAAGAGCAGCCGCGCGGCGCCCCCGCTCACGCCTAGCAGGTCGCTGAAAAAGGGTAGCGAGCCGCGTTGGGAGCGCCACGGGGTCGGATGCAAGGCAGCGCGACGAGGCGATACCGCTGCGTATCGGGGAGGAGCGCTAACGACGTCAGACGACCCCGTGCCGCCCCAACCCGAAGGGAGCAGGGGGGTTGCGGGATCCAGCGTTCGTCTCTCCTCGTCGCCATAGCTTAGGCTATGCCTCCTCGTCGTTCCTGCCCTGGACGCCCGCAAGCCCCCTGCTCGCGGCCGCACTCCCCTTTTTCAGCGACCTGCTAGCCGTCCTCCACCGCGGCGCGCAGTTGCCTGACGCGGATGCCGAGGTGCGACGCCGACCAGCGCGCGACGCCGTGGCGGACCACGATCACCTGGGGGGATTCGTGGCGCACGCTGAGCTGCCGTTCGATCAGGTCGGACACCGCGCGGGACCCGATCACGTCGACCGCGAACGTGGGGATTTCGGGGCGCTCGCCGGAGAACCGCTGCACCTGGCGGGCCGCGAGCATGGACAGGCCGCAGGCGGGGCTGTGCTTGTAAAGGATGGCGAGCGGTAGCGCGAGAGCCGCTTCCAGGTCGGCTTCCTCGGTGATGCGGGACAGCGGCTGCTCCATGCGCTAGTGTGCCGCCGCGGGATGCAGCGCGGGCCGAATGCCTACGGGACTTCTGCAACGGTACACTAGGACCGCTCAGGCGCTCAGATTCGCCGGTCGCGCATCGGCGTCCAGGCTCTTCCAGCGCCACCACCGCAAGAACTCCGGATCGGGCTCCTTCTCGGTGGCGAAGTACACGGCGCACCTGAATACGTAGCGCATGCAGTTGTCCACCGGCACGCCGCGCTGCGCGCAGTGCGCATCGTAAAGCGCTTCGGGGTCTTTCCCCCGCAGGTCGCCGACGCGCTCGACTCCCAGCTCCCAGAGGTCGTTCGCGATGGCAGGGCCGACTCCAGGGATCCTCTGCAGATCGACCAGCGCCTCCCGCTTGGCTTCGAAGACGGATAGCGGGTGTCGCTGAGGCGTCGGCATGGCATCTCCTGGCCGGGAGTGACGGCGTCGTCCGGGTTTTCTAACTGGCGGGCCGACTAGCATACACTGTGCCCCGGGGGTCGCAAGTGGCGCAACGAAGGTGCGCGGCAAACAGGGGTGCGACGTCGCCGCCGACCCTGCGGCCGGGGCTCAATCGGCAGGCTCCGCCGGCGCGCCCAGGACGTCGGCCGCCAGCGCGGTCACGTCGTCTGCGCAGCCCCACGCGAGGGTGAACCCCGAGCCTCCGTGGCCGTAGTTGTGGATGACCGGTCCGCTCAGCCGGCGCTCCAACTCGAGCCGTACGGTGGGCCGCCCGGGGCGCAGCCCCACGGCGTGCCCCAGCACGCGCGCGCCGGCCAGACGCGGCTCCAGAACACATGCCCGCGCCAGGATGGCGCTCGCGACGGCCGGATCCGGCTCCGCGTTCCACGCGCCGGCATCGGCGGTGCCCCCCACCACGATGTCGCGCGGCCTGGGGATGATGTAGGTGAGGCCCAGCGGTCCCGCTTCGTCCACGAGCGCCGTCCTGACTCCGTTGACGGGTGCGAGCCGGACGACCTGTCCGCGGATGGGCGTCACGGACGCGTCGCCGGCGAGGGGTCCGGCGTCCACGCCGGCGCAGTTCACCACCAGCGCCGCTGCGCCGAAGAGGTCGTCCAGGTCGGCGACCGCGGCGCGGCTGACGGCGACGCCGAGCGCGGCGGCGCGGCCCATCAACCACCGCATGTGGACGGAGGTGTCAACGAGCGGGACGCGAACGTCGTACGCCGCCTCGTAGCCTTCCGGAAGCTCCGCCCCGTCGGCCCAGCCGAAGTCGGGGAGCGCCTCGCGCCACCACGGCTCGGGGGCGGGGCCGTCGAACAGCTCCAGCAGCCTGACGGTGGAAACACCGGCGGCCGGATCCTCGATGGCGTCGAGCGTCCTGCGTGTGGCCTCGCTCCACGGCAGCACCCGCTCGGGCGGGTAGGCCAGGTAGGGATACCAGATCGCGGCGGCCACGTCCGACGTCGTGCGCGGCGGCACCTCACGGGCCACGATGCGCACGCCGATGCCGTGCTGCCGGAGGCGGATGGCGGAGGTCAGGCCCACCACGCCCGCGCCGACCACGACGACGGGCCCCACCCCACCCAGCGTCAAGACGGGATGAGTCCGAGCTCGGACAGCGTGCGCCGGTAGATACGCTCACGCATCATGCCCACGTCCCGGTTCGGGCTGCTGATCTCGAACTCGATCGCGAAGAACGCCGCGTCATCGCCGCGCTCCACCCACCCGACGAACCACAGGCCCTCGGTCAGCCCCTGACGACTCCAGCCCGTCTTGCCGCGCAGCGTCCAGTCGGCGCCGCGCTCCAGCACCATGATCTCGCGCACTACCTCCATCGACCGCGTCGAAAACGGGAGCTGACCCGACTGCAGGCGACGCAGGAAGCCGATCTGCTCGTCCGGTGAGACCGCGAGCGGCCCGTCGAGCCAGAACCCGTCGACCACGCCGCCGACGTCGGAGTTTCCGTACCCGATTCGCCTGAGCCACGCCTCCATCCGCTCCAGGCCGACCCGCCGCGCCAGTTCCTGGTAGTACCACACGGCCGAGGCGCGAAACGCCGACGCCAGGTCGTGGTCGCGATTCCAGGCAGGGGCCCCCCTGTCGACGCCGTCCCAGGGGATGGTGTCCGCGCTCCCCGAGATCACCCCCGTCTCGAGCGCGATCAGCGCGTTGAGGATCTTGAAGGTGGACGCCGGGATCGCCCGCCGTCCGGCGCGCACCGAGTCCGAGCGAAGCGTGGCTCCGCTCCTCAGATCGTGCACCACGATGACCCCTTCGGCGCCCTCGTCTTCGAAGATCGCCCGGAGGTTGTCGGCCACGCCGGACCGCTCTCCCTCCCACGCCGGCCGACCCAGCAGATCGGGCCGCGCCTCGAGCAGCGGCGACTGCCTCGCGACGCCCCCGGGCGCCGGCTGCTCCTGGCCGGGCGGTGGCGAGCGCGGCGTCGAGCCCTGCGGCGTCGAATCCGGCGCCGCCGTGCCGAACGCGGAGCGTCCGGCCTGAAGCAGGTCCTCGCAGCCGGCTCCCGCGACCAGAGCCAAGACCAACCCGACACCACCCCACCGCCCCGGAGACATTGCCGTTACGCCGCTCCTGCCGCGGGGAACCCCGGCGATCTGATCACCTCGTCGGCGAGCCAGAGGTGTCGCCGATTGTGAGCCAGGACGACCTGCACGGCCTCCGCCAGCGTGAGCTTCATTAGCCACATCAGCGGGGAGCGCATCTTGGCGCGGCCCAGGTCCACGTCGGCGGCACCGCGCAACACTCGCTCCAGGTGCTCCATACCGGCCTCGAAGGCTTCGACGCGAGCCGCGGGCGGCGTGTCATCGGTAGAGGGCTCGAGCCGCTTCATGGTCTTGAATCGGCGCACGACCGGTGGCTCCAGCATACGCAGGAATCGCGACCCTACGAAGGAGCTTCGATAGGGCGGCGTCCCCAGCAGTTCGGCGTCCTTGGCTCGCCGGGCCGCCTCCGCGATCGCCGGGATGTACGCCGAGTTGGTGAGGACGAGGTGGGAGACGTGGTCAGCGATCGCCCACTTGCCGGGGCCCCGACGCCACATCAACTCCTCGGTCGAGTACGCGTCGATCAGCGCGCGCAACTCCTCGCGCTGCCGGTCCGATTCGACGACCCAGTCGGCAACGGGGGCGGGCAGCGCCCCGGCGTCGCCGGTGGAGCCATCTCCGGTCGTGGTGTCCATCATCGGTCGCCTCCAACCCTCGCCTGGTGTCCGTACCGTCGGTGGCGGGGCCGCCGGTGGACGCTTCGCCCGAATAATACACCCCCCCCCGAAGTTCCGGGCAAGATCACCGAGGGTCGGCGCGAGCGGATCCCTCCCTCTCGATCTGGTCGAGCACGTGACGCATGGCGCGCTCAGCCAGCGCGGCAATGGTCAGCGCCGGGTTGGGACCCAGCGCCCGAGGGATGACCGACCCGTCGAGCACCAGGAGATCCCGGTAGCCGAATACTCGACCGGCGTGATCGACGACGCCATCGGCGGGTCCGTCCGCCATGTGGGCTCCGCCCAGGTTGTGCGGCACCTCCACCTTGCGCAGCGTGCGGGCGACGAAGTTCGGAAACCACCGGGCGCCGACGGCGTCCGAGGTGAGGCGCCCGAGCTCGCCCAGGTACTCGTAGTAGTCGTCGTTGGCCTCCAGCTCGAAATCGATCTCGGCCCTCCCGGCCTCATCGAGTGCGAACGTGCCACGGGCCGCGTCCCGGCCCATCTGCAGGAGCGGAATCGGCCAACTTCGGCCGATGAGCTCGAAGGGCGGAACCCAGCGTCGCAGGAAGTTGGTGAGGGCGACGATCCGCTTGTAGCGTCCCGGCCGCCAGAGCCCCACGACGCTGAGCGCGATCGCCAGTCCGGCTCTCAGCGGCGTGGGGTAGCGCCCGCCCTCCACGTAGACGCCCTGAGGACTCCCGTCTCGTGCCACGAAACGGATATAGTCGCTGTTGGTCGCCCCTATGTCGGGATCGAAGGCCCTCCTGGACACGAGCAGGCCGACGGCGTAGGCGAGCGCACCCGCAGCGGCGATCCACCACGCACCCAGGACGGCAGCCCCCGCCGCGACGATGAGCCCCGCCCAGGACAGATAGAATCCCTTGAACGGCTGCATGAGCGTGACGTAGTCGCCGTTGGACGAGTAGCCCCTGCCGAGCGCGTCGCCGAGCCCCGCGAGCGTGCCGTGTACGTCCCGGTTGCGCAGCAGCAGCTCGGTCGTGCCGATGCTGCCGGCGGCGAGCACGACGCGCTGGGCGCACAGCGATTCGGTCGACTCCACGGGCGCCGCCAGGAAGGGCAGCCAGCGCGCCAGGTGTCGCCGCAGGCGGCCGGGGAACGGAGTCCGGCGAACGTAGTGCACGCGGTACCCGCCGCCCTCCAGCGGCTCGATCCTGTCCGCCTCGCACAGCGCCCTGACTTCCGCTCCTTCCTTCTGCGCAAGGAACAGGTAGTTCAGATCGAGGCTGTTGGTCGCCCCGATGTCGCCTCCGAGAAGGTCGGGAGCCTGTGGATCCTGATAGCGTTGCCGCGCCCCGTGCTTGTTGGTAAACGGCGCGCCGGGCTGTCCGCCCTCCGGCGCGAAGCTGATGCCCAGGTTGATCGCGCCCCATTCTTCGACCAACTCCGGGTGCGTCTCCTTCAACCGGTCGCCGGCGCGGTAAAGCAGCTGCGTGGAGCGCACCTGGCCGTACGGGGCCCAGTCGGGGTAGCGCTGAGCGTCCAGGACGCACTCTGCCACGTCGTAGAACTCGTCCAGGCCCTCTTCCCTGACCGCCGCCGGGAAGCCGTCCAGAGAGAGGAGGCGCTTCAGCGTGGCCGCGTAGACGTGCGAGCCGCCGCCGACGCAGCTACCCAGCCAGGGGATGACGTTGCGGCCGCGCGCTCGGAAGTCGTGCATGCCGAACAGCTGCCGGTGCGGCTTCCAGAGCGCGTCGGCGTCCGGCTCGTGGCTCTCGCGCAGCACCCAATCCCCGCGCTCCAGCACGACGACGCGGTGGCCGGCCTCGGCGAACCGAAGCGCCGCGACCGACCCGCCGAACCCGGAGCCGACGACTATGACATCGACCTCGCAGGTCGCTCCGTCACCCATCACGGTCCGAACGTCGCCTCCAGGCGGCGGCGGCGGAGCAGGATGCCCGCGCGTATGCGCTCGGCCAGCTCGTCCCAGCCGCCGCCGCCGGCGACCGACGCGCGTACGCGCCGCTGCATCGCCCGGGCGAAGTCGAGCCGAACGCCGGCGTCGTCCGGCGCGCGCCCGGACGGCTCGGCCGCCTCGCGCTCCCCTTCCTCCACCGGCATGCCTCCGCCCGGCTCCGCCGCCAGGCACTCGCCTCCGCCCTCGCCGGGCGCCGGCAGCGGAGCCGCCGGGGTGGGCTCCACGTCGAAGTCCTGAACGCCCCCCGGGCGCACGACCTCGAAGACTATGCTCCCGCCGCCGGGCGCGTCGTAGAAGAAGCGCAGCGACGCAACGTCGAGTGACTCGTTGAGCAGAATGGCGGACGCACCAATCGTAGGCGACGGAGAGAGCGAGTCGATCACCCACCCGCCCGAATTGTAGACCGCCACCTCACGCCCCGTGCGCGTGTCCCGCAGGATCTTCTCGAACGGCTTGTGGGTGTGCCCCCAGAGGAACGAGAGATCCGCGGGCACTTCACCCAGCGACGTGCGCACTTGCTCGAGCGTGGGGCCGAACAGGTATCGCGCCAGCACGCCCATGGTCTCCGCGGTGCACACCCGGTCGCGGTGGAAGCGCTCGCCCGCGAAGCGCTCGGCCACCATCGAGAAGACCTTCTTGAGCGCTCGCTTTTCCAGCGCGGCGGTGGGAATCCAGGGGATATCGCGCGCCGCGGCGGCGCGTTCCGCCAGTTGGTCGGCGTAGTCGCCCACGTGCTCCGGGTAGTGGAGCATCTCGGACAGGGTCTCGATGTCCTTGCCCGCGTCTCCCGAACGACCCAACAGCGACCAGAAGAAGTCTATCCAGGCGAAGTTCTCCCCTTCGATCGACTCGAGGGTGTGGGGCTCCGGCCGGCCCGGGAAGAGCCACCGATAGGCGCGGCTGACCAGGTGATAGATCCCTTCCGCGTAATGGCCGTGGTGCAGGATGGCCGCGCGATCACCCCCGTCCGAGAGGATGAGGTTGGGATAGACGACCGCGAGCCGACGCAGCCGCTGCTCCTCCGGCTCGTTCGGTCTGACGCTCCGCAGGAGGCGAGACAACAGGAAGGAGGAGACGCCTTCTTCCAGGTGCGGCGAGGTGCTGTGCCGCATGGGCGGCAGGTCGCCGGCGCGGGCGTCCGCGATCGTGCGCGCGTACTGCGTTTCCCGTGCCATCTCCCACAGGTGGTGATCGTGGTTGCCGGGCAGGAAGACGATCCGGTCGAACAGTTCGTTGCCGGGCTCCAGCACGAGCTCAGCGAACCGCTGAAAGTGCATCAGCGCGATGTTGAATCGGCTGAAGGCCAGGTCCAGAAAGTCGCCGTTGACAATGAGCGTAGGACGCGCCGTCCCGTCGTTTCGCTCGACCATGTCGCGCAACACCGCAACGAGCGCCGTCAGCGTGTCCGAGCCTCGGCGCGGGTCCACCGCGTACGTGTCCGGGTCCACGCTGGTCAGCAAGCTGCCGTCGTCACCCAGATGCAGGTCGCTCATGACGACCCAACGGATGTCGTCCGGTTCGAACGCGGTCATGGTTGCTCGTGCGAGTGAGGGGCGGGTCGAGTGGGGTCTGGCGCGCCCATAGAGAGAAGTGAACATGCCCGGGTACGGTTCCGCCACCGCGGGTGCGGCACGGCTACCGCCCAAGACGAGGGGCGGGACGGACGCGCTCGTCCATTCCCGCCCCTAGTGCGCGATGAAGAGCACGAATCTTTTCATGAGCGGTCGCCTCCTGGCTGGACTGGATGCTTGGTGACTCGAAGTTACTTTCCCCGGCGGCCGACGCCGTGAAGGGCCCGTCACGCCCGTGACAAGGTTGCGTAAAGCCCACCCCGGGGTGGGGGACGGCGCCGTTGCGCCGCGGCTGCCGCCGACGAATGGTTGCAGGCATGGATAGCTCACAGCCTGGCCGTCGGGCCAAGGGCCCGCGGGCCGTGGTCTTGCTGCTGGTCCTGGTGGTGGCCGGCGCCGGAGCGCTGGCGTGGACCGCCATCGGGGCGGACCGCGCGCAGCGCGCGGCGGCCGAAGCCACCGTGTCCGACTACGCCGATTTCGCCGCGTTCATCCTGGCCAGCGAGAGCGAGGCCAGGCTGCGTCAGGCGTTCCTGTACTCGTACTACAGGGAGGATCTGGCGTGGGAGCGGAGCGGCGCCCTGATGCCGCCCGCCGGATTCGCCGCGGATATGCAGGAGATGGGGCGGTGCGCCGACGCGTACGCGGACGGAGAGCGCTGGTTCGCGCGGCTGGATCTGCCCGGACGGGAAGTGGTCCTGGAGGGCGCGCCGGGCGCAGCCGTGCGCGTCTGGCTGGCGGATACGCTCCCCGCCCTGGTCGCCGCGGAGGCCCCGGACCAGCCCGAAGCGGGCCACGTCATCGACGTCGTGGACGGCGAGCGTCGGGTCGTATCGTACCGCGTGAGGCGCGACGGCGCCTCGGGCGAACCCCTGGCCGTTTACGCGCTGTCGAGTTGCTTCCGGGACCGCGACGGGCCGGTCGTGGCTTCCGCCATGGCCGCCGGCCCCATGCTGCCGCCCAGCCTCGTGGGCGAGGCGCCGGCGGACTCCCTCGTGTCGGTGCGCTTCCTCGACCCGCTCGGCGGCGTCCTGTTCCAGACCGCGGCGGCCTACCGGTCGGAGTACGTGGGGCGCGCCGAGCTGCCCGGAGCGGGTGTGTTCGGCGGCGCGACGCTGGAGGTGACGTTGCGGCCCGACGTGGCCGAGAAGCTGGTGCGGGGCGGCCTGCCGCTGTACTCGCGGGCCCCGGTGGCCATCGCGCTGCTGCTGGCTACCATCGGCCTGGTCGTGGTCGCGGCCATGCTGCTGGTCCGCTCGATCCGGCTCGTGCGTCTGCGCGAGCGGTTCGTGGCGGACGTATCGCACGAGCTGCGCACGCCTCTGCAGCAGGTGCTCCTGTTCTCGCAGCTCCTGCGCATCGGCCAGGTGCGAAACGCCGAGGAGCGCAGCCGGTTTCTGGCGATCATCGAGCGCGAGGCGCTGCGACTGATCGCGCTGGTGGAGCGCGTCATGGAATTCGCGCGCTCGCGCAACGGCGTGCGGGGGGCGAGCGATGACGAGGTGGCGGACGTCAGCCAGGTCCTGAGGGATACGGTCACCGGGCTGGAGCCGCTGCTGGCAGAGCGCAGCGCGCGCGTCTCGCTGAGTCTGGCAGACGACGCCCGCGCCTTGGCGGCCCCCGACGCCGTGCACCAGATCGCGCTCAATCTGCTCGACAACGCATTGAAGTACGGCCCCAGGGGTCAGGTGATCTCGGTCAGGGTGGACGTTGGGCCGGACGTCACCCTCGAGGTGGGCGACCGCGGCCCCGGCGTCCCCGCGGAGGACCGCGAGCGCATCTGGGAGCCGTTCTACCGACTGGAGCGGGAAAGCCGCGAGGCGCGGTCGGGGAGCGGCATCGGCCTGGCGGTCGTACGCGAACTGGCGGGCCGCTCGGGCGCCACCGTCGACGTCCGCGACGGCGAGACCGGCGGGGCCGTGTTCCGGGTGCGCTTCCGAAGGGCGCAGGAGAATCCGTCGGCAGGCTCGGCGGCCGCCGCCGGTCCGCCGGACGCTGAAGATGCCACCGCCCGCAGCACCGTCGGCGCTCCGTGAGTACGCGGGTCCTGATCGTCGAGGACAATGAAAGCCTCGCCCTCGGACTGGCCCGCAGCCTGGAGGCCGCCGGTTTTCTGGCCGACGTGATAGGCGATGGAGCGGGCGCCATCGCCGCCGTCCAGGCGCGCCCGCCCGACCTCATCGTGCTGGACCTGACGCTACCCGGCCGGAGCGGCTTCGAGGTCCTGGGCGAGCTGCGCGCGGCGGGGCACCGGACCCCGGTCCTGATCCTGAGCGCGCGGGGCCAGGAAGCCGAGAAGGTCCAGGGGTTTCGACTGGGCGCCGACGACTACGTGGTGAAGCCGGTCGGTATCCTGGAGCTGATCGCCCGCGTGGAGGCCATCCTGAGGCGCTCTCAGCCCGAGAGCACGGGCGCCGCGGCGTCCATCGCCGCCAACGATCTGGTCGCGGCGGTTGGGTTCGGCGATGTCGTAGTGGACCCCTCCCGGCACGTCGTCGAGAAGGCCGGGCAGCCCGTGGACCTGTCGCCGCTCGAGTACGAGCTGCTGGTGTGCTTGCTGCGCCGAGACGGCGCCGTCGTGGACCGCGAAACGCTGCTGACGGAGGTGTGGGGCTACAAGGTGGCGGTCCCCACCCGTACCGTGGACACCCACATAGGCAACCTGCGCGGAAAACTGGAGGACGAACCCTCCAGCCCGCGCCACATCATCACGGTCCGTAAGGTGGGTTACCGCCTGGACCGCTAGCGTACACTAGCTCGCCGCCCCCACCCCGACGCCGAACGCGTCGCGCACGATGGCGGCCTGCTGCTCACGATGCGCGAGCGCGGAGCCCTCGGCCGGGCTGGCCCGCCCGGGCCGGCCCGCGTAGCGCACAAGCTGACCGTCGCGCAGGCGCTTGCGGATACGCGGCTCCACGTAATGCCAGCCCCCCATGTTGCGCGGCTCTTCCTGCGCCCAGACCACTTCCTCCAGGGCCGGGTAGGTCGCGAGCAACGCTTCGGCGGCGGCCTTCGGGAACGGATAGAGCAACTCCAGTCGGGCCAGGGCCGTTCGATTCGCCTCCTCCCCGTCGTACGCCAGCAGGTCGTAGTACACCTTGCCGGAACACAGGATGAGGCGGCTGATCCGGTCGGCTCGGCTCACCGCCGAGGGGTCACCGAGTATCGGCTGAAAGCCCGTTGCCGTGAAGTCGGGAAGCGTGGACACCGCCTTCGGATGTCGCAGCAGACTCTTGGGCGTGAACACCACCAGGGGCCGCCGGCGGGTTTCCAGCGCCTGCAGCCTCAGCAGGTGGAAGTACTGGGCCGGCGTGGTGCAGTTCGCCACGCGGATGTTGTCTTCGGCGGCGAGTTGGAGGAAACGCTCGATGCGCGCGCTGGAGTGCTCCGGCCCCTGGCCCTCGTAGCCGTGCGGCAGGAGCAGCACGAGGCGCGCCTCCTGGGCCCACTTGGCGCGGCCCGCGACCAGAAACTGGTCGATGATCACCTGGGCCCCGTTCACGAAGTCCCCGAACTGCGCCTCCCAGAGCACGAGCGTCTCCAGCGCCGCGGTCGAGTAGCCGTACTCGAAGCCGAGCGCGGCCACCTCCGACAGCGGACTGTTGTGCACCGAAAAAGGTGCGGAAGCTCCCGGCACGTGCGCGAGCGGGCAGTAAGCCTCGCCGCTGTCCACGTCGTGCAGCACCAGATGGCGCTGGCTGAAGGTGCCCCGCTCGGAGTCCTGTCCGGTCAGTCGAACAGGCGTGCCGTGCGCGACGAGGGAGGCGAACGCGAGCGCCTCCGCGTGCGCCCAATCGACAGGCCCCTCGCCCCCGGCCAGGGCCCCGGCGCGTCGCTCCAACTGACGCGCGAGCTTGTCGTGTATGTGCACTTCGTCCGGCCACGAGTGGATGGCCTCGTCCAGCGCGCGAATCCGCTCGGGGGGGAGCGCCGTATCGGCCTCCGGGGGGCCCTCGGGGAGCGTGGGCGGCGACGGCATGCGTCGGTCGTCGTGCCCGTCCTCCTCCGCCTTCATCGCGTCCTGGATTCCCTGGAGGCGCGTCTGGAAGGCTGCGCGCACGTCCGCGGCGCTCGGCTCGTCGAGCAGCCCCTCGTCGATGAGCCTTCGCTCCCACAGCGCGCGCACGGTAGGGTGCGGAGCGACGTCCTGATACAGCAGCGGCTGCGTGTACGCCGGCTCGTCTCCCTCGTTGTGGCCGTAACGCCGGTAGCCCACCAGGTCGATGACGAAGTCCGCGCCGAAAGCCTCGCGGTACGCCAACGCGATCCGCACCGCGGTCAGGCAGGCCTCCGGGTCGTCGGCGTTGACGTGGATCACCGGGATGTCGAAGCCGAGCGCCAGATCGCTCGCGTAGTAGGTCGAGCGTCCGTCCCGCGGCAGGGTCGTGAAGCCGATCTGGTTGTTGGCGATCAGGTGCAGCGTTCCGCCGGTGGCGTAGCCGTCCAGCTCGGCCATGTTGAGCGTCTCTGCCACCACCCCCTGCGCCGAGAACGCTGCGTCGCCGTGGATCAGAATCGGGACCACCCGGCGCGCGTCGCGTCGCAACGTCGGCTCGTCGCTGTCCTCCTGGCGCGCGCGCGTAACGCCCTCCACCACCGGGTTCACGGCCTCGAGGTGGCTCGGGTTGGGGGCGAGAGCCACCGTGAGCGGCTGGCCCGACGCGGTGGCGTAGGTCCCCTCGGCGCCCGCGTGGTACTTCACGTCGCCGGTGCCGGTACCCGCCTGGTGCCCCTCGAAGTCGGCGAAGATGCGCTCGTAGGGTCGACCCAGGACGTGCGTCAGGACGTTCAGGCGGCCCCGGTGGGCCATGCCGAGCACGACCTCCTGCGCGCCCGCGGCGGCCGCACGCTCGATGGCCAGATCGAGCATCGGCACGAGCATGTCCAGGCCTTCGATCGAAAACCTCTTCTGGCCCAGGTACGCCCGGTGCAGGAACTGCTCGAAGCCCTCCACCTCGGTCAGGCGGTCGAGCAGCCGCAGCCGCTCATCGTCCTCCAGCGTCACCCCGAAGCGCCCGCCCTCGATCGCCTCCAGCATCCACTCGCGGCGCTCGGGCTCCTCCAGGTGCTCGAACTCGTAGCCGATCGTGCCGCAGTACATGGAGCGCAGCCATTCCAGCACCTCGGCGACGATGTCGGCTACGGGGCCGGCGGCTAGCTCCGCGCTTGTCAGCCCGTGGAACTCCGGGTCCAGCATGGGATTGCCGGTCTGGGGCCGGCCCAGGGGGTCCACATCCGCGGCCTGGTGCCCCGCCAGCCGGTACGCGTCCACGAGCATCGCGGCCGCCCGCGCCGCGCGCACCTGCTCCGACGCGAGCGCCTGGCCCAGGGCGGCGGAACCCGCGTCGGAAGGCCCCGGCCGGGGCGGCCCGGCGACGGGCTCTCCTTCCGCGTCGCGCAGCGCCAGGACGCGGCGCCATTCGAGGGGCACGCTGTCGGGGTCGGCGCGCCAACGCTCGAACATCTCCTCGGCGTAGGCGGCGTTGTACGGGTCGGTGAAGCCGTTGGAATCGGCGGTCATGGCGTTCTTCGAGTCAGATCCTGCCGGCGCGCACGAAGATCGTCAGCGCGAACAACACGTACAGGCCCAGCAGCAGCAACCCCTCCGAGCGGTGCAGGCGGTAGGCCGGTCCCCCATCGATGCCCTGGAAACCCCCTTTGGGCCAGGCGAGCGGCAGCAGCACCACGCTGATAGCCGTCATCTGCACGAACTCGACGCTGAGCACGTTGCGCGACACGGGAATCGGCGAGATGAGCGCCGTTACCCCCAGGATGGCGCACAGGTTGAATACGTTCGAGCCGACGATGTTGCCGACCGCTATTTCCGACTTCTTTCGCCACACCGCCACGAGCGCCGTGGCGAGCTCCGGCAGCGACGTGCCGACCGCCACGATCGTCAGCCCGATCACCATCTCCGAAAGGCCCATGCGGCGGGCGAAGAAGATCGACGCGATGACCAGCGCTCGCGCCCCCACGAGCATGACGGCGATGCCGGCGCCGATCAGCACGAAGTTGATCCAGGTCCTGGGAGGGGCCGCGGCGCCGGGCTGTACGAGTTCTTCGTACTCGGCCTCGGCCTTTACGCGGCCGCGCGCCGGGCCGCGAAACACCACCCAGAAGTAAGCGGCGAACAGCGTCAGGAGCATGATCGCGTCGAGGCCGTCGATCGACCCATCGAGCGCGAACAGGGCGGTCGCGAGCGTGACCAGTATCATCACCGGGATCTCGCGACGGATCACCCCGGCCCCCACCTCGATGGGCAGCAGCAAGGCGGTGATCCCGAGGATGAGCGCGATGTTCATCACGTTCGATCCCACCACGTTGCCCAGCGCCAGCTCGGGTTTCCCGCCCAGCGCCGCGAACACGCCCACCGCCAACTCTGGCGCGGACGTGCCGAACGCGACGACCGTGAGCCCTATCGTCAGAGCGCTCACACCCCACCCGCGTGCGAGCCGGCCCGCTCCTCGGACCAGCCATTCGGCGCCGTAATAGAGCCCCAGGACTCCAAGGGCGAAAAGCAGAACCTGTGTGATGGTGTCGGGCATTGAGCCCGAAACGTAGACGAGAGAGGGGAAGGGGGGAAGCTCCAGCGGCGGGCGCCTGGCGCTCGCGGGTGCGGAAGGTCGCGAAACCCCGTACGGCGCCTCGATCATTCTTCAAAAGGAGTGACAGACATGGCAAAGAACGCGCGGCACGCTAATGTCCTCGCTCCAAGTTGGCCAAGGCCGACGCCGTGTCTCTACCTGAGGGTGTGTCCATGATGCCCACGAGCGGCACTTTCCCCGATATTTACGAGTCGCTGGATACGGCGCGCCTTCTGGCCGCCTTCGAAGCGGGCCCTGCCATCATCCGAGGCCTGGTGCAGCGGCTCGACGACGCCGCGCTCGACGCCCGGCCCATCGACGGCAAGTGGTCCATCCGGCAGATAGCCGTTCACGTCGTGGATTCCGAGCTCGTGGGCGCCGTGCGGTTTCGCATGGTCCTGGCCGAGCCGGGCGGCGCTCTGCCGTTCTACGACCAGGATGTGTGGGCGCGCGAGCTTCGGTATCAGGAGGCCGACGAACGCGCGCTGGCCGGACACCTGGCGCTCTTCGCGGCGCTTAGAGAGAGATCCATCGGCATCCTGCGTGGGCTCGATGAGGGTGACTGGAGAAAGAGGGGGGTGCACGCGGAGCATGGGTCGGTCACCTTGCGGCAACTCCTCGAGCTGTACGCCGACCACTCCGAACGGCACGCGCAGCAGATCGTGGAGCGAAGGAGGCTACTCGGGATCGAGACGTCCCATACCGCGCTGCTGCCGGAGCGACTGTACTGACCCCGGACCGCGCGAGCGGGTGGGGCCTATAACGGGAATGCGAGAGGCAACCGCCGCGCTCCTGGCGCTCGGTCTGGCCGGCTGCACCCACGGCCTGGAAGCAGTGGTGGAGAATCCACGGGCGGCCGTGGCGACCACCGGCGGTCCGAGCCAGAGCATGATCTACGCCCGGCGGACGGAGTCCGGGGTCGTGCTGATCGATCTGGGGTGGTTCGACGGGCCCGCGGCGCTCCGGCGCAGCCTCCGGCGGCTGGACGCCGAACCGAGCGACGTGATCGCGATCCTCATCACGCACTCCCACCGCGACCACATCGGCGGGTGGCGAGCTGTCGCCCACGCGCGCTTCTTCGCCGCGGACGGAGAGCTGGAGTTGCTGCACGGCCGTCGAGAACACGAGGGCTGGGTACCGCGCTGGGGCGCACGCATCCTGAGGCCGGACCTGCCGGAGCCCGGTGAGCTGCGGGTGAGCACGTTCTCGCGGGATACGGCGTTGGCGTTCGGGGCGGACACGGTGCGGGCGTTCGCGGTCCCCGGCCACACGTCGGGCAGCGCCGCCTACCTGGTGGACGGCGTCCTCTTCCTGGGGGACGCACTCTCGCACTCCAACCTGTTCGGCGGCTTTCGCCCGCCTGTGTCGCGCTACTCGGAGGATGCACGACGCGCCCGCCGCAGCCTCCTGGGGGTGCTGGAACGGGCGCGTCCCTTCGGCGTCGACGCGGTGTGCACGGCGCACGCCAACTGCGCTTCCTTCGACGACATGTTCATTGCCGACATGGCCGAGCCCTGAGGGCCGGGCCACGTCGGCGGTTCGCTACTGGCCTCGCGGCGGCGTGATCATGATGTGCGCGCCCGCGGTCCCCGGAAACATCAGCCACGGAGTGCCTTCCGCGGGGGTTGCCGACAACCCCGTGCTCTCGGGAGTGGCGAACGGCGTGTACACGACCCACCTCTCGTAGCGGCTCGCGACCTCGGCCGTCTCCGGGTCGAAGGAGTCGCCCATGACGATGTAGAGAAACGCGGGCTCTTCGGGCATGGCCAGCGTGCCCGCTTCGGCCTCCTCCCAACGCATGGTCATGCGCTCCATGCCGGTGACGCCCTCTTCGCGGAGCTCCCGCCCGCGCGTCATGTAGGGCTCGAGAGACTCATGGTAGCAGGCGACGTTGAACCCCTCTTGCGCCGGGTTGTCAGCCAGGCAGACGAGGTCGTTGGTCCCTTCTCGGAGCATGACCAGCTTCCCCGCGTCGTCGAACCCGAGTACGGTGGCACCGTCCACGCGCTCCGCGGGCGCGGCCGCCAGCGCCTGAGCGATCTGCTCCGCGTGGGGCGGGGGGGCGACCGATTCCGCTTCGTCGTCCTGCGCCGTCGCCGCCGCGGGGACAACCAGCACCAACGCCGTCGCGAACGTAATCAACCTTCTCATGGCTCCTCCCGAAAGAACTGTATTGCCGAGGCCCACAACATACCGAGGGCTTAGGAGTCGGGCGATGTCGGGCAACCGAAAAATCGTACTCCGGACGCCGTCAGGCGATCCCGTGGGGGCGGATGCCGACTGCGTTCTCCGCCCGCCTTATGGTCCAGGAACCCGGTGGGGACTATCGTGTCGAGCCACCAAACGTTACGTCCGTCTGCCATGCCCGAGCTGCAAGACACCCCTTTGATGCGCCAGTGGCGAGAGGCGAAAGAGCGTCATCCCGACGCGCTCGTCTTTTTTCGCGTCGGTGACTTCTACGAGCTCTTCAACGAGGACGCGGAGGAAGGGGCGCGCCTGCTCGGGTTGACCCTGACCAGCCGCAACAACGGCGCGGCCGCCAGGGTTCCGCTCGCCGGAGTTCCCGTCCGCGCCAAGGACGAGTACGTCCAGCGTCTGGTGCGTGAGGGCCGCCGGGTGGCCATCTGCGACCAGGTCGAGGATGCGTCGGAGGCCAAGGGCATCGTGCGACGTGAGGTCGTGGAGACGGTCACCCCCGGCGCGGTTCTCTCGGACGCTCTGCTGGACGCTCGCCGCAACAACTACCTGATCGCCGTGCGACCGTGGGGTGGGGGCGCGATCGCCGGCGAGCCGGCGCCGTCCTACGCGCTCGCCGCCGCGGACCTCTCCACGGGCGAGGTGGTCGCCACTCCAGTGGGCGAGGGAGACCTGGAGTCGGACCTGGCCCGCTTCGAGGCCGCCGAGATCCTGCTGCCTGACAGCCTGGTGGATGTCTACCTGCCGGGCGCCGGCGCGGCCAGCCGCACGGTGCGTCCAGACTGGATGTTCGACGACGACTCGGGTCGCGAAGAGCTCGTCCGGCGCTACCGGGTCGAGTCGCTCGACGGCTTCGGCTTCGGCGCCTCCGACGGTCCGCTCGCGGGCGCCGCCGGGGCGCTCGTGCGCTACCTGGCCGACGTCCAGCCCGCCGGCAGCGACCACCTCCGTGCTCCCCGCATCGAACGACCGGCGGACGCCGTCGCGCTGGACGAGATGACGCGGCGCAATCTCGAGTTGGTGGAGCCGCTCAGGCCGGACCTGGCGCGCGGCGGCGCGGCGGGAGCGACCTTGCTGGAGGTGATCGACGAGACGCTGACACCCATGGGGGCGAGGCTGTTGCGTCGCTGGCTGTTGCGGCCGCTCGTGTCGGCTCCGGCGATCTGGGCGCGGCAGGAGGCGGTCAGCGAATTGGTCGAGGATGGGGACATGCGCCGGCGCCTGCGGGACAGGCTCGGGGAGGTACGCGACCTGGAGCGGCTCGCCGCGAAGATCGCCACGGGTCGCGCGACACCGCGCGACGTGGCCGCCCTTGGACGATCCGCGGCGCTGCTGCCGCCGCTGCGCGAGGCCCTGGGTGGGGCGCGGGCTTCGCTGCTCGCGGATCTGGGTGCCGGCCTGGATCCGTTGGAGGACCTCGCCGACCGCATCGACAAGACGCTCGCGCCCGACCCGCCTGCCGCCGTCGGCGACGGCGGCGTCATCCGCTCGGGTTTCCACGACGAGCTGGACGACCTGCGGAACACCCGGGATGGCGCCCGCGATTTCATCGCCTCGCTCCAGGCGCGCGAACGCGAACGGACCGGAATCGCGTCGTTGAAGGTCGGCTTCAACAAGGTCTTCGGCTATTACCTGGAGGTGACGCGCGCCAACCTCGAGCGCGTGCCGGAGGACTACCACCGCAAGCAGACCCTGGCCAACGCCGAGCGCTTCTTCACGCCCGAGCTCAAGGAATGGGAGAGCCGCGTGCTGGGGGCGGAGGACCTGATCGCCGCCCTCGAGGCGCGCCTGTTCACCGAGTTGCGCGACGCGTTGGGGAGCGAGGTGGGGCGGGTGCAGGCGGCGGCCGAGGCGGTCGCCCGGCTCGACGTGTTCGCCGGCCTTGCGCGCGCCGCCGAGCGGCGGGCGTACGCGCGCCCGGAAGTCCACACCGGGTACGAGTTGGAGGTGGAGGCGGGACGGCACCCGGTCGTCGAGACGATGATCCCGCGGGACGACTTCATCCCCAACGACATCCGTCTGGACCGGAGCGCCCGGGTGATGATCCTCACCGGTCCCAACATGGCGGGCAAGAGCACCCTTCTGCGCCAGGTGGGCCTCATACAACTGCTGGCCCAGGTGGGGTCGTGGGTGCCCGCGGCGCGCGCCCGACTCGGCGTGTGCGACCGGATTTTCACGCGCGTGGGGGCGTCCGACAACCTCGCTCGCGGCCAATCCACCTTCATGGTGGAGATGCAGGAAACCGCCGCCATCCTGCACGGCGCGTCGGAGCGGTCGCTGGTGCTGCTCGACGAGATCGGGCGCGGCACCGCTACCTACGACGGCGTCAGCATCGCGTGGGCGGTGACCGAACACGTGCACGAGCAGCTGGGCGCCAAGACGATCTTCGCGACCCACTACCACGAGCTGACGCAGCTCGCCGACCAGCTTCCGGCGGTGGTCAACGCCAACGTGGCCGTGCGCGAGGTGGGGGAGGAGATCGTCTTCCTGCGCAGGCTGGAGCCGGGCGGCGCCGACCGATCCTATGGCATCCAGGTGGGGCGCCTGGCCGGCCTGCCCCCGAGCGTGGTTGGCCGCGCCCGCGAAATCCTCAGGGAACTCGAGGGGACCCATAGCGCCGGCGGAGACGGGCTCGGTCGCGGTTCTCCGCACGCGCCGTCCGCGGCAGCGGAGGATCAGTTGGGCCTCTTCCACCCCGCAGAAGGCGCCCTCCGTGCACGCCTGCGCGAAATCGACCCGGACTCCCTCACTCCGCTCCAGGCCCTGGTTGAACTCGCGGCGCTGCGTCGCGCGGCGCTCGACGCCGACGGAAGGAACGAGGACGGACGCGGCGTGTAACGGCGCTTCGGCGGACAGACGCGGGCGCCCCGCTGCTGCCCGCGCGGCCGACCGAAACCGGCCGAACCTGATCCGAGGCTTGGGAGGAACGTGATCGATCGCCGCAATTCACGCGCATGGGGGGCGGTTGCGACACTGGTGGGCGCCGTGGCGTGTGGGGCGTGCGTCTCCGACGAGCCCATGCAGCAACCAACCCCGCTGTTCGAGGCGCCCCCCTTCGAGTTCCCGCTCGCGCTTTGGGACCGCGGCGTGGAAGGCCAGACGGTGCTCATGGTTCACATCACGCCGCTCGGGATGGTGGATAGCGCCTACGTCCACGAGTCGAGCGGCTACGCCCAGTTCGATTCGGCCGCGATCGCGGGAGCACACCTGCTGCGGTTCATGCCGGGGAAGCGCGGTGAGCGGCGCGTGGAGACGTGGGCCCGCCTGCCCGTTCGCTTCAGCCGCGACGCGGGTCAGGCGGCGGAATTCGGGATCCAGCTGCCGGCCGCGCCGGACAGCCTCAATGGTACGCCGGACCGGGGCGATACCCGCCGGGAAGTGGACCTTTGAGCAATAATGCGACGCCGGGCCGTCCGGACGGCTGGGGCGCGGCCGACAGCCCGCCGCGTCACCCCGGACTGAGCGACAGCATCATGGAAGCGGTCGGCTGGACCCCGCTGATTCGCCTCCATCGCACGGCCCGCGGCATCCGCACGCGGATCTACGGCAAGGCGGAGTACCTCAACCCGGGCGGCTCGGTGAAGGACCGCGTCGGCTTCGCGATCATCGATGCCGCCGAGCGGGAGGGTCGGCTGAAGCCGGGCGGCACGATCGTGGAAGGCACGAGCGGCAACACCGGCATAGGCCTGGCCATCGCCGCCGCCATCCGCGGCTACAAGTGCGTGTTCACCATCCCCGACAAGATGAGCCAGGAGAAGGTGCGCCTGCTCAAGGCGTTCGGGGCCGAGGTGATCGTGACGCCCACCGGCGTGCCCGTCGACCACCCGGACTACTACGTGATGGTGGCGAAGCGGATCGCTGAAACCACCCCCAACGCCGTCTTCGCGGACCAGTTCTACAACCAGGCCAACCCCGAGGCGCACTACGCCACTACGGGGCCGGAAATCTGGGCCCAGACGGCCGGGCGCGTGACGCACTTCGTGGCGTCCCCGGGTACCGGCGGGACGATCAGCGGCGCGGCCAAGTACCTCAAGGAGCAGAACCCCGACGTGCGGGTGATCGCTGGAGATCCCGATGGCTCCCTGCTCGCCGAGTACCACCGGACGCGCGAGGTGGGCGAGGGCCATCCGTACAAGGTGGAGGGCATCGGCAACGACAAGATCCCCTCCACGCTGTGGTTCGATTACATCGACGAGTTTCGCACCGTGGATGACCGCACGGCCTTTCTCACCGCGCGCCGCTTGACTCGAGAGGATGGGTTGTTCGTCGGCGGCAGCGCGGGGCTCATCGCGCACGTGGCCCTGGAGGTCGCGCGCGAGGTGGACGACCCCGACGCGCTCGTGGTTTTCGTCCTGGCCGATACGGGAGAGCGCTACCTCTCCAAGGCCTACAACGACGAGTGGCTGCGTGAGAATCGGATGCTGCCGCCGGCGCCGACGCGCGTGGCCGACCTGGTTAGCGAGAAGGAGGATGGCGCCCCCGCGGAGCTCATCGCGGTCGAGGCGGGCACCACCGTGCGCGGTGCCCTCGCGCTGCTGTCCGACAACAACCTCTCGCAGCTGCCGGTCCTGGAGGGAGCGGACTGCGTGGGCTCGGTCTCCGAGGCGGGGTTGATGGCCAGCGTGATCGCCGACCCGGAGGCGATCGAGCGAGGGGTGGAGTCGTTCATGGATCCTCCCTTCCCTGTGGTGGACTCGGGCACCGATCCGGAGGCGGTCGCGCCCCTGCTTACGCGCAAGAACGGCGCGGTGCTCGTGCGCGAGGGGGGCCGCATTGGCGGCATCCTCACGCGCTACGACATGGTCCGCCACCTCACAGGCCGCTAGGCCCCCCGGTGTCCACCGGCGATAGCCTGCGCGTGGCCGTCTTTCTAGGCGGCGACAGCGTCGAGCGCGACGTGTCGCTGGCGAGCGGCCGGGAGGTCATCTCGGCGCTGCGCGAGCGCGGCCACCGTGTCGTGGGCGTCGACCCCGCGCGCGGCGTTCTGGGGCCCACCGAGGAGACCGCGCTCAGCGCCGAAGTGTCCGCGCTCCCCCCGGCCGAGGTGGCGCCGCCGGAGAGGCCGGCTCTGACGGACGTGCTGCGCTCCGAGCCCGTGCGCGGGGCCGACGTGGTGTTCGTCGCCCTGCACGGGGGAGCCGGCGAAGACGGGCGCCTGCAGGCGATGCTCGAGCTCGAGGGGATCCGCTACACCGGGAGCGGGCCCCTTGGCTGCGCCCTGGCCATGGACAAGGACATCGCCAAGCACCTCATGCGCGCCGCTGGCGTGCCCACGGCGGACTGGCTGATGGCGCCCGCTTCAACCGAAGAAGTGGCGGACCGCCTGGGCTTTCCGGTCATCGTGAAGGCGAGCAAGCAGGGATCGACCGTGGGGCTCTCGCTCGTGCGCGAGCCCGGGGAGCTGCCGGCGGCGATCGAGCTCGGCTATCGTCACGACGACGAGGTGATGATCGAGAGGTTCGTGCCCGGCCGCGAGCTCACGGTGGCGGTGGTGGGCGACGAAACGTTTCCGCCCGGGGAGATCATCTCCCAGCACGAAATCTTCGACTACGAGTGCAAGTACCAGCCGGGGATGGCCGAGGAGGTTTTTCCGGCCGCCCTGACCGACCGCGAGGCGCGCGGAGTGTCGGCGCTCGCGCTGGCCACGCACCGGGCGCTCAAGCTGGGCGGCTACAGCAGGGTGGACTTCCGGATGGACCCCGCCGGGATCATGTGGTGCCTGGAGGCGAACACCGCCCCCGGCATGACGTCGGCCAGTCTGCTCCCCAAGGCGGGCCAGGCGGCGGGCGTCTCGTTCCCCGCGCTGTGCGACCGCATCTGCAGACTCGCGCTCGGCTCCTGACCGCGGTAGGAACCGCCCCGGGCGCCATGGGGGTAGAGTAGTCATGGCGTACCGATCCTCCTCCTGGTCCGGCTTCGGGTCGTCGTTCCAGCCGACGCCGATGGTCAAGAACCTGATCATCGCGAACACCGGTGTGTTCGTGCTGTTGTGGATAATCCCGGCGCTGAGGCCCTGGCTCTGGTTCGCGCCGGTCGCGGTGGCCACGACGCCGTGGACGGTCGTCACCTACATGTTCGTCCACGCGAGCCTGGGACACCTGTTCTTCAACATGCTGGGCCTGTTCTTCTTCGGGCCGCCGCTGGAGGCGAAGTGGGGCGGCCGCGAGTTCCTGAAGTTCTACATGATCGCGGGGCTGGGCGGTGCCGCGCTGTCGTTGCTGGCGCCCCAAACAGCCATCGTGGGGGCCTCGGCGGCGGTGCTTGGTGTGCTGCTCGCGTTCGCCATGAACTGGCCCGACGCGCCCATCTACGTGTTCGGCATCTTTCCGGTGAAGGCCAAGTGGCTCGCTGCGTTCGTGGCGTTGGGGGCCCTGATGAGCGCCACCAGCCCGACGAACGATGGCATCGCCCACCTGGCCCACCTGGGCGGACTGATCGCCGCGCTCGTATACCTGAAGTTGGACCTCCAGCGCAGGGTGAGTCTTCGGGTGTTGAAGAGACGCCCCGGCCGCGGACGTATTCGGGTCGTCGAGAAGCGCGCGGGGCGCGCCGCCGCCAAGGGGTCTACGCCCGGCCGCGAGGGACGCGAAGAGGCGGCCATGCTGGACGAAGTGGACAAGGTTCTCGACAAGATCGGGCGCGACGGGATGGCCAGTCTCTCGGACTCGGAGCGGGCGCTCCTGGACGAGGTCAGCCGTCGGTACCGCACGAACTGAATCGGTGCAGCGCGACTCCCGCTGACACCGTGGCCTAGCAGGAGAGAGCGCCATGTGGCTCATATGGTTCTTCGTGGTGATCGCGGTATGCGGTCCCATAGCCAAGGGAATCGGCGATCGCATCGCCGGATCGGGCGAGATATCCGGCAAGACCGCCAAGCTGCTGAAGGCGGAACTCGAGGCGGCACGGCAGCGCCTGTCGAGCACGGAAGACCGGCTCGTGCAGGTGGAGGAAAAGCTGGAGTTCTACGAAAGACTGCTGGCCAATCCGGAGCGATCGGCGCGGGTCAGGGCGACGCTCGAATCCTGAGCGCGGCGAGGGAGGGCGTCAGCCGATGTCGGCCCGCAGCGCCGGGGCGGTGGCGACCGGCGCGTGAGGGCTCGTCACCTCGGTGCGCTCGGTTTCGCCGCCGAGTTGGTGCGCGGTCGCGAGTCCAGAGCCCGCCAAGAACGGCAAGGCCAGCAGCGCCATTATCTTGAACGCGGATCGCGGGCAGCGATCCTGAGTCTTCGTTTTCATCGTCCATTCTCTCTATCTGAGTCGGCTCCCGAACCAGGTACGGGTCGCGGGGCCGCTTTCGTCTGTATCCACTTCGGAGGGAGGGTCCCCCGAGTTTCAACGCGACGCGGGTTCCACTTGGAAGCTCTTGTGGATGATGCGCCACTCGCCGCCGGTGCGAAGCAGGGTTGCGTAATCGACCGTGCGGCCGCCCGGGTAGAGGAAAACGATCTTGGCGATCGCCGCGTCGCCGGTGACGTCCACCGTCTCCACCCACCGCTCCTGCTCCGCCTCGTCCTCGGCCGGCTCTCCCTCGAAGCCTCCCAGGTACTCGTCGATCGGCCGCCGCCTCAGCTCGCCGTCCGAGACCCAGATCATGCGGGCGTCGGGATGGAAGGCGGCCTCGGCGTGCCGGCGCTGCCCCGTCGCGTGACCCTGGAGGTAACTGTGCAACGCCGCGCATACTCCGGCAGCCTCCTCGGCCGGCGTCTCGCACGCACCCTCCGGCGCATCTTGAGCCCGGGCGGCGCCGGGGAACGCGGCCGCCGGCAGCGCGGCGACTGCGATGATGAGTCCGACAACGCGCATGGTCATCCTCCTGGGTGTGTCTCCTGCCGTACGTTTCGGTACGTGCCGAACACTACGGCAGCGCGCAGGAGCAATGGCGCGAGACTCGTCAGCGCCTTGTCAGGGAACGGTTGGCCCGCCGGGCAGAGTCTCCTCGCGCGAAGGCGCCTCGCTTGACCCGAAAAATTGGCCCGCCTAGTGTTCCCGCCCCCCGGAAAGCTCCGGCCCGCCCGTCACTTCGGGCGAGGCGGGTAGGTGCGTGCAGGAGGTGCTCATGTCATCCGCAAGAGAATACGCCACCGAGAACATTCGGAACGTCGTCGTGCTCGGGCACGGCGGCTCCGGAAAAACTAGCCTTGTCGACGCCCTGTGCTTCGTGGCCGGCTCTACCCGCCGGCACGGCAGCACGAAGGAGGGCACGGCGCACACGATGTACACGCCCGAAGAGTTGGACCACGGCATCTCGCTCCAGACCACGCCCGCTTTCGCCGAATGGCAGGGGACCAAGATCAACCTGCTCGACACCCCCGGGTATCTCGATTTCGCCGCCGAGGCCATGGCGGCCACGCGGGTCGCCGACGGGGCGGTCATGGTGTTGGGGGCGACGACGGGGGTCGAGGTGGGTACCGAGCGGACCTGGGTCTACTGCAAGGAACGCGGCCTGCCGAGGGTGTTCTTCGTCTCCCAGATGGACAAGGAGCACGCCGACTTCGACAAGGTCTATCGCGAGATCAAGGAGCACCTTACCGACAAGGTGATTCCGGTGGAGATTCCCATCGGCGCGGGCGATGACTTCCGGGGCATCATCAATTTGTTCAGCGGCCGCGCGCACATGTACAAGCCCAACAGCGCGTCGGGCGAGTACGAAGAGGCGGACGTACCGGAGGAGTTGCAGAGCAAGTTCGAGGAGTGGCGCACCGAACTCATCGAGACCATCGCCACGACCGACGACACGCTGCTCGAGCACTACCTGGAGGGGGAAGAGATCAGCCGCGATGAGGCCATCGAGGCGATGAAGGCCGCCATGGCCGCCGGGGACGCCTGCCCGCTCTTCTGTGGCGCCCCCGAGAAGACCTGGGGAACGCGCGCGTTGCTCAGCAAGCTGGTCCAGCTCGTGCCCAGTCCTTCGGAGGCGCTGCACGAGACGGCCAAGCGCGCCAACGTGGACCAGGAAATAGAGTTGGCGGGGACCGACGACGACCCTTTCGCGGCGCTCGTGTTCAAGACCACCTCCGAGCCGCACGTCGGCGAGCTGAGCTATTTTCGCATCTTCGGTGGCTCGGCCGCCACGGGCGCGGACGTGCGCAACGCCAACCACGGCGGGAGCGAGAAGCTGTCCCACCTATCCGTGCCGCAGGGCAAGGACCGCCTGGAGGTCACACGCCTGCACGCCGGCGACATCGGCGTGATCGCCAAGCTCAAGAACACGCACACGAACGATACGCTGGGAGACGCGGGCCGCCCCGTCGTGATCACGCCGGTCGACTTTCCGGATCCGGACATCGCCGTCGCGATTCGAGCGGCCACCCGCAGCGATGAGGACAAGATCGGCGCGGCGCTCCAGAAGCTGCACGAGGAAGACCCGGTATTCGCCGCTGCCTACAACCCGGAGCTCAGGCAGACCATCGCCCGCGGCTTGGGGGAGATGCACCTCGACGTCCAGATGGAGCGGCTGAAGCGAAAGTTCGGCGTGGAGGTCGTCACCGAGGCGCCCCGCATCGCGTACCGCGAAACCATCAGGACCGGCGCCGAGGCGCAGGGCCGGCACAAGAAGCAGAGCGGAGGGCGCGGACAGTTCGGCGACTGCCGCATTCGGCTCAAGCCGCTACCGCGCGGCTCGGAGTACGAGTTCGTCAATTCGATCAAAGGCGGCGTGATCCCGGGCAAGTACGTCCCGTCCGTGAATAAGGGGATCCGCGAGGCGGCCGGCCGCGGCGTGCTGGCGGGGTTCCAGGTCGTGGATTTCAGCGCGGAGTGCTACGACGGCTCCTATCACACCGTCGACTCGAGCGACATCGCGTTCCAGATCGCCGGATCGGTCGCGTTCCGCAACGCCGCCGAGAAGGCCAGGCCGGTGCTGCTCGAGCCCATCGTGCAGGTCACGGTCATCACGCCCGACCAGTACATGGGCGACGTCATGGGCGACCTGAACCAGCGGCGCGGGAGGGTGTTGGGGATGGACTCGCAGGGCAGCAAGACCACGGTGAAGGCGTACGTTCCGGAGGCGGAGCTCTACAAGTACGCCACTACTCTGCGCTCCATCACGCATGGCCGGGCGGCGCATTCGCGGTCGTTCCACGGCTACGAGGAAGTGCCGGCCAACATCCTCGCCAAGGTCGTGGAGGACGTGAAGCGCGAGCGCGAGGAGGTGGCGTCGGCATGAGCCGATCGTGAGCGGACCCGCTGGGCACCTCGTCGCCCTGGATACCTATCCGCGGCGATCGCAGTATGCGCTGTTCAGAGACTACGCGGATCCTTTTTTTTCGCTGACCGTATCGGTCGACGTGACCGGCCTCTACCTCGCTTCGAAAGTAGAGGCCGGTCCCTCGTTCTTTCTCGGCACGCTGTTCGCGTCCATGCGAGCAGCGAACGCCGTGCCGGAATTCAAACAGCGGCTCAGGCCCGACGGCATCTGGCAGCACGACTTCGTTGGCGCGGGCAGCGCCGTGCGAAGCGCGAACGACACGTTCGGCTTCGCGTACTTCGAGTGGGCGGAGGACTTCGAGGAGTTCCACTCGGCGGGTCGGCAGGACCTCGAGCGCGTCGCTGCCGCAGCGGGTCCGCTGGAGCCGCGACACGATCGGGACGACCTGATCTACCACTCGGTGCTGCCGTGGCTCGACTTCACGTCGTTCAAGAACGCGCGCCGTGGGAAGCAGGAATCGATTCCCAGAAGCGTGTTCGGAGCGTACTCGGAGAATGCCGCGCGCTGGCGCATGCCGGTCGGGGTCGAAGTGCACCACGCGCTCGTCGACGGCCTCCACGTGGGGCGCTACCTGCAGAGGCTACAGAGCGAGCTGGATCGCTGGTCGTGAGCGCGCGCCGGCGCCGGGTCCTGATGGCGCTGGGACTGGCGATTCTGACATCGGTGTCACGCTCCGCGGCAGCCCAGGAGGCGGAGCCCGCGAGTAATCCGAGCGCCGCCTACCTTCCTCAGGCCGACACCCTCTGGTACGAGAAGACCAACCCGTTCCGCCTCTACTGGGTGAGGGGTGCAGATACGCTCGGCTGGAGCGGGGACAACGCGGCCGTGGAGGCGCACGTATGGACGCGCGCGCCGCCGGCGGCGCTGTCCGGCATCGTCGCGCAGCATGCCCTCGACGCTGCGCGAGAAGTGAAGGAGGACACGTTCCTGGTGGCGCCCACCGGCCGGGTCCTGTCGATAAACGGACCGGGCGCGGGCCCGGATGGCCGCTGGGATCTCCTGCCGCCCCTGCCCGGCGACACGTCCGCGCTGGTCCCGGGCGCCGTCTGGCGCGATTCCCTGAGCCAAACGTGGGAGGACGAACACGGATCACACCGGTACGCCGTCACGCGGCGCCTGGAGGTCTGGGAGGTCAGCGACAGTCTGGGCGGACGCATCGCGCGAATTCGGTCCGAGGGTGAGGTCGATTACCGGGACGCGTTCCTGGTCGACAGCGCGCTCGGGCTGGTCACGACCATGGCGGTGAGCGGGCCGGTGGAGGAGACGTTTCTGGTCGACGTCGCGGCCGGTCGCATGGTGTCGCGCTCGTGGTCCATGCGACTTCTCGGTTCGGGTACCATACGCGCGCCGGGGGAGCCCACGGAGACGCTTCCCGCGGGCCTGATCTCGCGGCAGACGCTGCGCCTCACCAGCGCGGACCGCGCCGCGCTGTTGGCGCGGCCGCTGCCCGGGCGCGACACGACTTTCGCGCTGAGCTTCGCGGACGGAAGGTCGGCGCTGCACACGGCCGCCACCGCCGACAGCCTGATCGTGGGGGGACAGGCGCTGACGGGAGGGCGCGTGAGTACCGTGGAGCTGCGCCTGAGCGGCGCCGTTCCCGAGCAAATCGTCTGGCGGATGAGCGCGCCCCTGGAGGCGACCCGAGAGGTGATTCTGACCGTGGCCGAAGGGGCGATCGCCGACGAGGTCGGAGCCCCTCTGGTTCCGCCTCCATCGGTGGCGGTGTGGGGGTTCTGGCTGGAGGGTCACGAGGAGCTCCTCACTCCCTTGGCGTTCACGCTCCCGGTGGATAGCGTTTCCAGGCGCTTCGCCGTCTGGGATCTGGCCAACGAGGGTTGGCTGGAAGGCGAAGCGCTGATCCTGGATCTGGAGGGTTCGATGCTCGCGGTCTTCGCCTTCGACGGCCCTCTGCCTGTGCTCTCGGTGCTCGTGTCGCCGGGGGGCGAGCTCCTTTACGCCGAGCGCGGGACCGAGGGAGAACGGGCACCGCCGCCGGGCGGCGAGAAACGAGCGATGGTGGAGGAGCTTCTGAGGAGGTTCACCGACAGGCAGGAAGTGGAGCCCGCGGCACCCGGTCGGCGCTCGTAGCGCGCCGGATTGACGCTCCTTCCAAGCGAGCGGATCAGGCCCGGGCGTCTGCCAGAGCACGCCTCGCATCCTCCGCGGCCTGCCGTAGCGCGCAGCCCTCCAGGTGGTCGTTGACCAGGCCCGCCGCCTGCATGAATGCGTACGCCGTCGTCGGGCCGAAGAAGCGCCAACCGCGCTTCTTGAGATCCTTGCTGAGCGCCTTCGACGCGGGCGTCTGGCCTAGGGTCATGATCACGTCGTAGGTGAGCCGCTCCGGCCGCTCCTCGGCGGGCGGCTCGAAGCTCCAGACGTACGCGGACAGCGAACCCCACTCGGCCGCCAACTCCAGCACGCGCGCGGCGTTGTTGATGGTCGCCTCGATCTTGCCCCGGTGCCGCACTATGCCGGCGTCCCCCAGCAGCCGCCCCACGTCCGCCGCTCCGTAGAGCGCCACCCGCTCCGCGTCGAAGCCGTCGAATGCCGCCCTGAAGTTGTCCCGCTTGCGCAGAATCGTCAGCCAGCTCAGGCCGGACTGGAAAAGCTCGAGCGTGATCTTCTCGAAGAGGCGCCGGTCGTCGGTGACCGGCATGCCCCACTCGACGTCGTGGTAGGCGACGTAGTCGTCGCTTTCGCCCGGCCACCAGCACCGGGTGACTCCATCGGAGCCGACTTGGAGGCCGTCGTGCATGCCGGTCCATCCCCTTCCGGTTCGTACCCGTTGTGCCGGGCGATGAGAGACGGTGTGTGTTCCCGCCGACCCACCTCTATCTTCCATGGTGCCGCGAACGTCCCCGATGTCGTATGGGGCTCGATCGCCGGCGAGCAGCGCCCCCCAGGGCCTCGGCGTGGTCCCACCGGACGCGGACGACTCCGAGCGAGCGCTTCTTTTCGACCAGCGGGCTTTGACGGATAGGGATACGACGAACCGGTTGGGGTCCGCCAGGCGCGGCTTCATCGCGTCCGTGGCGGCCGTGCTCGCCATCGTGGCGGCCGACTCCGGCTACGCCCGGGCCCAGCAGCCCGGTGGCGGCGCCACGGGCGGGGAACGAGATGTCGAAGTCGGCGACGCAGGGAAGCCGGCGGGACGCCGGCGCCCTGTTCGACAGCCCCGCCGAAGACGTATTCATGGTCAAAATCAACCTCTGGCTCGGGCTCTGAGCCCTTCGCTCGAGGCGAGGGGCAGGGGGTCTGCGCCACAAACCCGAGAGAGAGGTCGGACTTGGACCAGCGCGTCATCGACCTGTACGACGAGTTCACCCACGGGGACATGTCCCGCGCGGGCTTCTTGTCGCGCCTGGCAGCCGTGGTGGGCGGTCTGCCCGCCGCCGCGGCCACGCTGAGCAGCCTCGAGAACGACTACGACCGCGCGGTCGTGTCCGGCGACGACGGGCGCATCCGGATCGACTACGTGACCTACGAGGGCGCGTCCGGGACGGTCCGCGCCTACCGGGCGCGTCCCCGTCTGCCGGGCCCTCTTCCCGCCGTGGTCGTGATCCATGAGAATCGCGGCCTCAACCCCCACATCGAGGACGTCACCCGGCGGGCCGCGGCCGCCGGCTTCTGGGCTATCGCGCCCGACGCCTTATCACCGCTCGGGGGCACATCCGAGGACGCCAACGTAGCGCGCGAGCGCATGCGCGAATTGGACCCCGCCACCACACGCGATGACTTCGTGGCGGGCGTGACGTTCGCCGCCGAGCACGAGGAGACCAGCGGCCGCGTGGGCTGCGTGGGATTCTGCTGGGGCGGCGCCATGGCCAACCAGCTGGCCGTGCACTCTGGGGTGCTTGCCGCGGCGGTGGCGTTCTACGGGCGCCAGCCGGCAGCGGAGGACGTGGCCAGGATTCAGGCCTCGTTGCTGCTCCACTACGCGGGTCTCGACCAGCGCATCAACGCGGGCATCGAGGCGTTTCGAGAAGCCCTGGACGCCGCGGGCAAGACCTACGAGCTGCACATGTACGAGGGCGTGAACCACGCCTTCCACAACGACACGGCGACCGCCCGCTACGACGAGGAGGCCGCTCGCCTGGCGTGGAGTCGCACGATCGACTTCCTGCGACGACACCTGGCCGAGGAGGAGGCGTGACCGCACGCCGCACGCGCACGATCGACACGACCGTCCTGATCTTCGGGATGGTCATAATCGCGGCGATTCTCACCTGGCTGGTGCCGGCCGGGTCGTTCGCCAAGGAGGTGATCGACGTGCCCGGGGCGGGGGAGCGAGAGGTCGTCATCCCGGGCTCGTTCGCGTTCCTCGCCGAGAGCTCGCCTCAGGGCCTCATGGCGATCCTGACGGCGCCCATCCGCGGCTTCATCGAGGCCGCCGACGTGATCGGGTTCGTTCTGATCGTGGGCGGCACGTTCGGGGTGCTGCAGCGCACCGGCGCGATCGACGCGGGCCTCAAGCGGCTGGCCGCGGCCGCCGAGGCGTCTCCCGCGCTGCGCGTCGCCATCATCCCCGGCTTCATGACGCTGTTCTCGCTGGGCGGGGCGGTCTTCGGCATGGCCGAGGAGACCATTCCCTTCGTGCTGATCTTCGTGCCGCTGGCGATCTCCCTGGGGTACGACGCGATCACCGGGATAGCCATTCCGTTCGTGGGGTCGCAGGCCGGCTTCGCCGCGGCCTTCATGAACCCGTTCACCATCGGCGTCGCGCAGGGCATAGCCGACGTCTCCCCTTTCTCCGGGTTCGCTTACCGATTCGGCCTGTGGGTGCTCACCACGACGGTCGCCATCGCGTTCGTGATGTGGTATGCGGGGCGCGTGAAGGCGCGCCGCGAGCGGGAGGCGCTGGAGGCCGGGCCGGTCATGGCGGAGGACGCCGCGGGCGCTCTGGACGAGGCCCTGGGCGCCTTCGGCGCGCGCGAGAAGGCCGTGCTGTGGGCCTTCGGCATCGGCCTCGTCGTGCTGGTCGTGGGGGTCACCGACTACGGCTGGTACATCAACGAAATCGCCGGCCTGTTCATCGCCGTGGGCGTCGTGGTCGGGCTGATCGGCGGGCTCGGGGTGGGCGGCACCTCCGGTGGCTTCGTGCAGGGCGCGCGCGACCTGGTGTCGGTCGCGGTGATCATTGGCGTCGCGCGCGGCATCCTGGTCGTCCTGGACGACGGTCAGGTGATCGACACCCTGCTGCACGCGACCGCGTCGCTGGTGGACGGCGTCGGCCCGGTATTGACCGCCGAGGCGATGTACGGAGTTCAGACGGTGCTCAACTTCTTCGTGCCGTCGGGCAGCGGTCAGGCGGCCCTCACCATGCCCATCATGGCGCCCCTGGCCGATCTGGTGGGCGTCACCCGCCAGACCGCGGTACTCGCCTACCAGCTCGGCGACGGCTTCACCAACATGATCATTCCCACCAACCCGGTGCTGATCGGCGCGATCACCATGGGAGGCGTGTCCTGGGAGCGCTGGGCGCGCTGGATGTTCCCGCTCCAGATCGTGTTCTTTCTGCTGGGAGCCGCCGCCCTGGTGTGGCCGGTGCTGACCGGCTGGACGGGCTGAGGAAGAGCTCGGTGGGTTGAAGCACGGGCCGCGGCGTGACCAGCCAGGGGCCACGCCGCGGGGTCCGTTTCAGCAATCGCAGGGCGATCCCGGGCAGCAGGGATCGTCCGCCCGCTTGGTGAACTGAGACACGGCTTCTCCTCGTTTGTCGTTGCGCCGAGCCGACGGCGCGTCGGCCGGTCGATCCGAACGCTAGACCCTGATGTCGACTACAGAGCAAGGGCCTTGCCTTGTAGTGCGCTACAGTGTTTAGTCGTAGCAGAATGTCTACTTACCTGATCGGGCAGCTCGCGCGCCGCGCCGAGACCACGCCCGAAACGATCCGCTTCTATGAGCGACGCGGGCTGCTGCGGCCGCCGCCCAGGGACGCCTCGGGCTACCGGCGCTACGGCCAGCAGTCTCTGCGCGAGTTGAACGCGATCCGCTCCTGGCGCAAGCTGGGCTTCTCCCTGGACGAGATCACCACGGTGGTCGAGGCTTTGCGCGACGGTCCTTCGGCGTGCGATCCCGTGGCCGACGTGGCGCGCGAGCACGTGCGCGAGCTGGATGGCCTGATCGCTAGACTGCAGTCCCGCCGGGACGCCCTTGCGGGCGCACTGGACGACTGCTTCGGAGAGGGCTGCAGGGTGGACCTGGACGACCTGGCCGAGGGCGGATGCCTCGGGCCGGCAGTTGGCGCTGGGGAAGCGGTCGCCGGACGGCTCTTCCCTCCGCCGCGCTCGAACGCGGTTGGCCAGACGGCTTGAGGGACCGCTCTCCGGGGGCCTGGCTGGCCTACGCGGATGAGGCCTACCTGGCGGCACGCCTGCTCTGGTTCACGGGCATCCCGATCGAGTCCGCGCTTTCCGCCCACCGCGCCCTGGAACGCTATTTCAAGGGTTACCTGACCGCCTCGGGCGTCCGCATGGAGGGCGAGGTGGGGGCGTGGGGTCGCAACCTGGACACCATGCGATCGGTGGCCGCCGCGTTCGACGAGACCTTCCGTGAGGAATCCGTGCGGGCTCGCACGCGGGGACTCCAGGCGTTGTACAGGGAGCTGAAAGAGCCCCGGAAGGGCGCAGGCGAGGGCGATGTGCGGCTGAGCTGGGCGCGGGTGATCGTCCCGACCGACGACCTGGTCGCGTTTCTACGGCCCCGGGTCCGTCTCGACCCGTCGGCCTGGGCCAGGACGCCGCTGAACCTCGAGCGGCACCGGGATGGTCGACCGAACCCCTTCCGCAGGCGCGCGCTGTCCCAACACAACCCTCATCTGGACACCATCCTGTGCACCGAAACGGGCCGCCCGCCCCTGGCGTTTCGGCCGTTCGAGGAGGGCTGGGCGGAGGCCGAGGGGGCCGGTCAGGACTCCGCGGGTAGGTAGCCGAGCGCCAACTCCCGGAACTCCTCCGCCTGGGCGCTCGCCCAGTCGTCGCCGCGCTCGAGTTCCTCGGCGAGCACGCGCGCGGCCGTGGGCGCGGCCTCGATCGCCGCGCGCGCGTCCAGGACCAGGGAGCGCGTGCGCCGCGCCAGCGCGTCGTCCAAGGTGCGCGCCATCTCGTGCCGCGCTCCCCACGCGATTTCCCCAGTCCGCACGGGTAGCCTGGGGTGCAGCGCTTCGGCGTATCCCGGCCGTTCGTCCAGAAGCTCCTGCAGCGCGGGTGCGTCTGCGCCGTAGAGGGCGAGCGGCCCGAACCGTTCCGCGTTGGCGTGGTGGCCGTGAATGTTGAGCGTCCTGGTGACGCACTCGCGCGGCTCCAACTCCGCGATCACGGCCGCGTGATCGACCGCGTCCTCCGCCATCTTCCGGTAGGTCGTCCACTTGCCACCCGCGACCGTCATGAGCCCCGAAGCCGAAACGTGGATCTGGTGCTCGCGCGAGATCTTCGCGGTGTCCCCCTCGGGCGCGTCCTGCGCCGCGACGAGCGGCCGGATGCCGGCGAACACCGACAGCACGTCCTCTCGACGCGGATCGCGGGTCAGGTAGCGAACCGCGTGCTCCAGAATGAAGTCCACCTCTTCCGCCAGCGGTCGCGGCTCCAGCGAGACCTCATCGAGCGGCGTGTCCGTGGTGCCTACCAGCACGCGCCCGTGCCACGGGATGGCGAACAGGACCCGTCCATCGTCCGTGTGGGGCACCATGATGGCCGCCTCACCCGGCAGGAATTCGCGCGGGAGCACCACGTGGACGCCCTGGCTGGGGCGGACCATGGGCTCGGCCTTCGCGTCATCCATGCGGCGCACTTCGTCGGTGAACGCCCCAGTGGCGTTGATCACCAGGCGGGCCCGCACCTGGATCTCCTCGCCGGCCTCCTCGTCCCGCACGAGCGCGCCGTCCAGGAACAGGCCCGCTTCGCGGGTCAGCGCAACGACGCGGGCGTAGTTGAGGAGCACGGCCCCCTGCTCGGCCGCCGTGCGGGCCAGGTTGATCAGCAGGCGAGCGTCGTCGAACTGCCCGTCGTGGTAGATGACGCCGCCGCGCAGTCCCTCGGTCTCGATGGTGGGGATGCGCGCGATGGTTTCCTCGCGCGACAGGTTGGCCGACGAGCCGAACCCGTAGCGACCCGCCAGCGCGTCGTAGACCTTCATGCCGATACCGTAGAACGGCGCTTCCCACCACAGGTAGTTGGGCACGACGAACGGTAGATCGGATACGAGGTGCGGGGCGTTGCGACGCAGGATCCCGCGTTCCTTGAGGGCCTCCATGACCAGCGGCACGTTGCCCTGCTGCAGGTAGCGGACGCCGCCGTGGATGAGCTTGGTGCTGCGGCTCGATGTGCCCTTACCGAAGTCGGACTGCTCCACCAGCGCCACGTCGTAGCCCCGCGACGCAGCGTCGACCGCGACGCCGACGCCCGTGGCGCCGCCGCCGACGACCAACAGGTCCCACGGCTCCGCCCGGCCGACGAGGCGGTCCAGCATGTCGGCGCGCTTCAAGCGACTCTCACGCCAGTTCCAGCTTGCCCACGGGACCCTCGATGATGGCGCTCAGCGCCGCCGCGTCCCCGCGCGAGACATCCAGGTCCACGCCCAGCGCGTCCAGGGCCGCCTGGGCTCCGGCCGCGTTCGGGTGCGTGGCGCGCAGGCCGAGCAGGCGCAGGCCACCCGGCGCCGAGGCCGCCGGGTGTGGCGTCTCTCCCCAGTCGATGAGGAACGGCACGACGCCGTCGCAGTGTCGCACGTACGGGTCCGAGATGCGCCAGCGCAGGACGCCTCCGTCCGACGTCTCCCGTGCCCCCGACTGCACTTCTCCGAGGTGCAGGCCCGCGTCCGCGGCGCTCGCGACCCGTTCGCCCAGGTCGGAACAGCTCGCGGCCCACGCGACCATGCGGGGTTCAGCGAGTAGGTCGAGGCCGAACAGGGTGGGCTCGACGCCCGCATCGCGGCGGGGGTCGGGCGCCAGGATCTCCAGGTACACGCGCGGCCCGAGCGCGAGCAACGCGTTGTGCGTGCCGTAGGCGCTGTGGCGCCCACCGAGCGCGGCGCGCACGCCCGTGCGGACCTCCAGCGCCGATACCGCGGCTTCCAGGTCCGGCGCGCCGTAGATCACGTGGTCCACCCGGGGCGGGGGGCGCGTCCGCTCGGAACGGCCGCCCGACCCTGCGGCCGTCACGGGATCAGCACCGCGCGTCTGGGCCGCAGAATGAACACTCCCTCGTTCATGCTCGTTACGACCACGGTGCCGCTGTCGAAGAACGGGAACGCCGTCCACGCGCCCGAGAAGCCCGATCCCTCGCCCTCGTACGGGGTCGTGTCGAAATGACCTACCTCGACCGGGTTGAGCGGGTCGCTGATGTCGATGACCCGAAGCCCCGCCTGATAGTTGGCCTGGTACATCCGGTCGCCCTTGATGTACAGGTTGTGGTCGGTCGCGTTGTCGGGCCCCAGATACACCCCCGCCATCACCGGATCGTCCAGATCGCTCACGTCCCAGATCGTGGTCTTGGTCCGGTCCGTTTTGCCCGTGAGCTCGTCGATCTCGTCGTCCATGTAAAAATAACGCTGGTCGTCGGTGAGCCAGCCCTGATGGATGTAGGCACGGGAGGGATAGTCCGCGGCCGAGATGGGCACGGGGTTGCTCTTGTCGGTCACGTCGACGATGCGCAGCGCGGTCTCGTTGGACGCGAAACAGAGCTGCTTGCCCTGGTGCTCTTCGTCCGGCCCGCGGTACACGACGCACTGGCCGTCGTGCGTCCTGCCTTGCCAGATCAGCCCATTCGTGTCGGTATAACAGCCGGCGAAAACGGGGCTCTTGGGCTGCCTGATGTCGACCATGTGCAGCCCGCCGCCGCAGGTCTCGCCGCCGGCGCTCGCGCCCACCGCGAACGCGAAGCCACTCTCGGTGTCCACGATCAGGTTGTGGGCGCTCGCGAACCCCTCGTAGACCGCGTCCGGCTCGAGCGCCCCCGCCGGTCCGCTCAACTCACGCAGGCGCGCCAGGTCGAACACGAACAGCCCGTGGTCGCCGGCGCCGTCCCCGGTGAAGAACATGTGGTCGGCGTACACCTTCACGTCGCGGGCGCCGCTGGCGTTGGCCTCGATGATGCCGAGGCTGACGGGCGCGGCCGGCTCGGTGACGTCCAGGATGACGACTCCTCCGGTGCGCCCGATCAGGGCGTACTCGCGACCCGTTTCGGGGTCCGTCCAGCCCCACAGGTCGCTGACCCGCTCGCCCGGTCCGCCGCCCAGCGCGTCCAGGGTCAGGTACGCCTGCAGGTCAACCTCCTCGCAGGAAAAACCGGCGGCGACGCCCTCCTCGCAGCGGACCTCAGCCCCGGGCACGACGGCGCTCAGCATGAGCCCGTGCTCCAGCTCGGTCGTCCCGGACGCGGTCAGGGCGAAGGCTGCTCCCAGGTTGGCCCATACGCCGGGCGCGCCGGCGACGCCGATGAGTCCGCCGGGCGCATCCCCAAGCGCAACCGCGGACCCGAAGACGTCGCCCTCGGTGACGGTCGGCGTGGGTATCGCCTCCGCCGGCCGCCAGATGTCGTCGTCCAGCGCGAAGCGGATCACCTGGCCGCGTCCCTCCTCGGCGCCGGGGTCGCCCACCAGGAGCTCGCCTTCGGACGCCGCCAGCGCCGCGCCGAAGCTGTCCGGCCCCCTGTCGGCGGGCGCGGACAGGCGCGTCGTCTCCTCGAACGCCTCCGCGGTCTGGGCGAAGACGAACACGCGTCCGCCGTCGAGTCCGGGGGCGCCTACGAACAGGCGCCCCTCGGTGACCGCGATGGCGGCTCCGAACCGCGCCGCGTCGTCCAGGTCGGCGGGGGCCAGGGTCGCGCCCTCCGTCCATTCGCCCCCGTCCGCCCGCCGGAACACGCGCACCATGCCCGCGCCTGCCGTCGGCACGCCGACCAGGAGCATGTCGGGGCCGAGCGCCGGCACCACGGGCACCGGCGTGACGGTGCCGAGCGGCACCTCTCCCGCGGGCTCCCAGTCGCCCGCGTTCGCGCCGCTGAGGGAGTACACGCGCACGGTCACGGGCTGGGCGTCTTGGCGCACCGCGGCGGCGAGCCCGAATCCCGCGGCCACGGTCCGCTGCGGCGGTTGCAGGATCTGGAAGACCCGGCCCACCTCCAGCGGGGCGCTCGCGTCCGGTACGACGACGCTCGGATCGAGCACCACGCGGGCGGCGTCGCTCCAGGTGCCGTTCGGCCCGCGCCGCCAGTCGTGGAACGCCCAGTGGCCGTCGGGATCGGCGGCGGCGGCGATGACGGAGGACCCCGAGGTCGCCATGGAGGCGCCCAACCCCTCGCCGGTCATGCCGCCGCCGGCGGGCTCGAGGCGCAGCGCCAGCGCCCACTCGCCGCCGTCGTGGCGGAACACCATGAGGTGCGGTGCGCCGCGCGTGGGCACGGGCTTGAGCACCACCACGTCCTCACCGACGACGGCGACCCCCGAGCCCACTCTGTCCTGGCCGGACGCGTGCGCGGCCCCGCCCGCCGACAGGGCCAGCGCCAGCATCCCACCGAGCGTGGTGCGCGTCGAGAGCCCCCTCATCGTCCTTCCTCCTTCTCCTCCGCGTCCTCAGGCGGAGCAAGCGTGTACCCGTCCAGCGCCTCGAGGTCGGCCACCAGCGGCTCGTCTCCGGCGGGGTGGCCGTTGCGCTCGAGCAGGAACGCCGTGATGGCCGCGTACTGGCCATCGGTCAGCGAGCCGGGCGCGGCGAGCGGCATGCTGTTGGCGATGTGGTCGAAGAGGTCGCCCAGCGTCCGGTCGCCCGCGTACCAGTTGGTCCGGAAAACGTTTCCGACGAGCGGCGGCGCTACCGTGCCCTCCAGCGCCAGGCCGTGGCACATGGCGCACTCGGACCGATATGCCTCCGAGCCCGCCTCGGCCTGCTCCGCGGTGAATGGAGGGGCGTCCGCCTGGGCGGCGAGAGCGGGAGCGAGCGTGAGCAACGCGACTACGGACGTCAAGAACGCGGCTGCTTTCGAGCGCACGCCGCTGCGAGGATCGATCATTGGTCTCCGGTTCTTCGCGTGAATGAGGCCCGAAACGGTCAGCCCACCGGGGCTCCCGCGCAAGCACGCGGCCTCCCTCCTACCGGCGCCCGCGCGGGAAACGATAGCGCCCCGGCCGCCCGCCATCTCCCTTCGTAGAGGGCCTCGAAGCTGCGGGACCAGGACTGTCCCTGGTCGGAAGAGACCTCCGTGCACTGACGTACCTTCGCGTCGGGCTCCAGGATCCACGTGGTTCGGTTTCTCTGCTGCGCGAAGGCGGCATTTGGTTGCCCGGGGGGCGCCCGGGGCGAGCGTCGGGGGTCGACGCAACGCGATTCGGTGCCAACCAGCAGCCGATTCATCCCGGCGCGCGGCCGTTCGTCCCGGCAGGTGGTATCCCGTCCCACGCCGTCGAACCTCGGGCCGTCGACGGCGGTCTCTCTGCCGAACGCGGGCACGGTGGGAAGCGCGCGCGCAGGCGACTCAGAACGGATTCGACGACACATGACATACGTACCCAGGCACGCGCCTCCGCCGGCCGCCACGCTGATCGCCCTCCTCACCGCCGTCGCCTCGGCGCTGGCGTTGCCGGGAGCCGGCGGGGCGACACCCACCGCGGCTGGCCCGACCTACGACGGTGACGCGACCCGCGAGGTCGTGGAGGCCATGCTCGAGGCCCACGGCTACGAGCGCTGGACGGAGGCGCCCTCGGCGCGCTTCGAGCTGATCATGAACCTGCTGGAGCTGCCGGTGCAGGGAGAGCGCCGCTACTTCCACAACTGGCGCCGCTACGACGTGACCCTGGACCCGCGTACCAGCCGGGGATTCGTGGAGATGCCGTTCGAGGAGATCGAGCAGCCCTCGGTGGGCTTCGACGGCGCCTCGGTGTGGGCGCGCGAGTACGTGATCGAGCCGATGTTCCGCGATCCGCCTCTCAACCTGCTGTACATGCACAGCTCGATCGTCCAGATGCCGTTCCTGACCCAGCTAGATGGCGCGCGCCTGGAGGACGGCGGCACGGGCACCCTTCCGGGCCAGGAGCGCGAGCTTCCCGTCGTGTCGATGACCCTGTCGGTGGGCGACGGGGCGGTGCACTTCCAGCTCTTCATCGATCCCGACACGCACCTGCTGGAGGGGTTCGTGCACGACGCGTTCTATCCCCCGCTCCCCGGCGGAATTCCGCCCACGCCGTTCCCCGGCAACGTCGCCGGCATGCGCATCGCGCGCATAGTGGACGTGCGCCAGACGGTGGACGGGGTGGTGATTCCGCGCACCTACTACTCGATCGCCGAGGCGCCCGATGGCACGCTCGCGCTTAACGGCACGCACCTGGTGCTGGAGGCGTCGTTCGCGGAGCCTTTCGATGAGGGACGCTCCGCCAGGCCCGCGGACGCGCGCGTGGTCCTCACAAGGCGATAGTGGACCTGGAGAAAGCCGCGTCCGTAGCTCTCGTCGTGAGCATTGCGGCTGCAGCCGATACATGAGACGTGGCCATTGACCTGCGCTGGAAGAACCAGTAGCTCCAAGACCCGTCGTCGTGGGTTTCCTGCAGGACGCCGTCAGCAAAGCCGTCGTTGTTGTCGTCCTTCAGGGTGTTGCAGCCGGGAGCCGTCATATCAAGTCCCGTGCCCCTGTTTGAGTCGCGGGGAACCATGCTTCAAACAATCCTTGCCCTTTGGGTAGGCGATCGGCTGTCGACCGTGGAACGCCTGTCGCTCACCTCCTTCGTAGCCAACGGCCACCCCGTCCACCTCTACACCTATGGAGAGGTCGAGGGCGTACCTCGGCGCGTTGTCATAAAGGACGCCAACGACATCATCCACGAATCCAAGATTTTCACCTACAAGGGGCGACCATCTTACGCGGGTTTTGCAAACCACTTTCGCTATGAGCTCTTGCGGAAAGAGGAAGGCATCTGGGTGGATACCGACACGGTATGCCTCAAGCCTTTTGACTTCGAGGACGAGTACCTCTTCGGGTGGCAGGGGCAAGAGTGCAATACTGCGGTACTGAAGCTGCCGAGCGATAGCGAGGCCCTGGCCCATGTGGCCTCTTTGGCACTCAAACCCAACAAATGGCAGCCCTGGGACGCCCCAAAGATCAAGGGGCGCAAGTTCATCCGCAAGTACTTCAAGGGCAACCGCATAAACGACTTGAGGTGGGGCGAGACCGGCCCGTTCGGACTGACCAACGTGCTCAAACTGTACGGTCTGGATGGGCTGGCAAAGCCGGCGTCATGGTTTTATCCGGTGCCCTACTATTCCTGGCGCTCACTGTTCGACGAGACCTACTGTGACAGGCTGGATTTCTTCGACGGAAGCTACTCGGTCCACCTCTGGAACGAGATGCTGCGTCTGGACGAAGAGTTCGACAAGGACGCCACCTTCCCGGAGTGCTCCCTCTTCGAGGTTATGAAAAAAAGATATGGAGTGACGTCGGGCTGAAGACCGCGCCGAGTTGGCCCCCGCTACCGGAAGTCCCGCGAGCGGAACGAGACGGCGTTCGCATCCAGCGTGCGGAAGCGCTTGCCGACCACGTTGATGACGCGTTCCTGGCGCTCGAAGCGCCCCTCGGCGATCACGAAGGGGGCGTGCGAGACGATCTCGCGGTAGCGTTCCACGAGCGGCTTGCTCACGATCACGTTGATGAAGCCGGCCTCGTCTTCCATGAGCAGAAAGACGGTCCCCTTGGCGGTGGCCGGGCGCTGCCGGATCACCACGAGCCCGGCCACCGTGACCCACTCTCCCCCGCGCAACTCGCGTAGCGCGCGGCTGTCCATCACGCCCGCGGCGTCGAGCCGGTCGCGCACCGCGTGCATGGGATGACCGTGCGTGCAGATGCCCGTGGCCAGGTAATCCAGCAGCACGAGCTCATCGCCTTCCAGCTCCGCCGGATCGAAGGGCAGTGGCCCGTCGATGCCGGTGGCGAGACCCTTCGGGAGCTCCCGGCGCGCGGGCGCGAGGGGGAGCGTGTCCCCGGCGCTGCGGAGCGCCTGCCAGGCGGCCCTGCGGCGGCCGGGGTGAAAGGCCTCGAAGGCACCGGAACGCGCGATGTGCAGCCCGTCGTGGCGGGTCAGCCGGGCGCGGCGCACGGCGTCCTCGGTGGACGCGAACGGGCCCTCCTCGGTGGCCGCGCGCAGCGCGTCGCGGGCTCGTTCCCCCAGGCCGCGGATGTAGCGCCAGCCCACGCGCAAGGCGAGCGGAGGGCCGTCTCCTTCCTCCGGCTCCGGGTCGAAGCCGACGTAGCCCGGCGCCAGGCGCTCCGAGACGCGCGTGGCGCCGATGGCGGCATGCTTGGCGGCCAGCGACGCCGCGCGACTGCCCGCGCGACGTCCGGATCCGCGCGCGTCCAGGTCCACCAGCAGATCGGCCTCGCGCGCGAGGCCCTCGCGGTAGGCCTCCTGTTCGGTGCGCGTGGCCAGCGCGGCGGGGTGGTCGAGCGCGATGGGCTCGGTGGTGCACTCCCAGTCGCCGCGCTTCATGCACGGCGGCAACACGATGGCGCCGTGGCGGCGCGCGTCGTGGACGAGCGTGGCCGGCGGGTAGAAGCCCATCGGCCAGGAGTTGAGCAGGCCGAGCAGGAACTCGGTCGGGTAATTGGCCTTGAGCCAGGCGGTCGCGTAGGCGATCAGGCCGAAGCTCCAGGCGTGCGACTCGGGGAAGCCGTAGTTGGCGAACGAGTAGAGGTCGTCGACGATCTCGCCGGCCACGCCGGGGTCGACCCCGCGCGCGGCGATGCGCGCCTTCAGCTTCTCCAGCGCGGCGGTCAGCTTGGGCAGCTTCTTCTGGTGCCCCATCGCGCGGCGCAGCTCGTCCGCCTCCGCCGCGCTGAAGCCGCCCAACGCCATGGACAGCGCCATGGCCTGCTCCTGGAAGATCGGGATGCCGTAGGTGCGGCGCAGGATCGGCTCCAGGTCCGGGTGGCGGTAGGTGACCTCCTCCTCGCCGCGTCGGCGCGCGGTGTAGGGGTGGACGAAGCGCGCCTGGATCGGTCCGGGACGGATCAGCGCTACCTGCACGACGATGTCGTACAGGCGACCCGGCTGAGTCTGCAGGATCGAGGCGATCTGGGCGCGGCTCTCGATCTGGAACGTGCCCAGCGTGTCGCCGCGGGCGATGAGCTCGTAGGTGCGCGGATCGTCGGTGGGGAGCTCGTACAGCTCGTGCCGCTTGCCCGTGCGCGCCTCGATCGCGTCGAACGCGCGGTGGATGACCGACAGCCCGCCGAGGCCCAGGAAGTCGAACTTGGGCACGCCCGCGGCGTCCAGGTCGTCCTTGTCGTACTGGATGATGGTGCGGCCCATGGCGGTGCCCTCGATGGGCATGGTTTCGCCCAGCGGGATAGAGGAGAGCACGAAGCCGCCGGGGTGCGTGCCGCGCATGCGGGGCAGGTCCTGCATGGCGCGCATGGCCGCGAGCAGCGCGCGGCCACGGCTGCCGGACAGATCCAGGCCGTGCTTGGAGGCCAGCTCCGCGGCCAGGTAGTCGGCGCCCTCGTCGGGGTCGTGGCGGTGCAGCCGCTTGGACAGGTTGAAGGTCTGCTCGGCGGGGTAGCCGAGCCCGCGCATGACGTCCTGCAGCGCGCTCGGCGCGCGGTAGGTGAGGGTGGTGCAGGTGATCGCCGCGCGCCGGCGGCCCCAGGTGCGGTACATGTAGTCCAGCACCTCCTCGCGCCGCTCCATCTCGAAGTCGACGTCGATGTCGGGGGCTTCGGTCAGGCCGTCGGTGCGGGCCTCGGAGAGGAAGCGCTCGAACAGCAGGCCGTGGCGCACGGGATCAACGGCCGTGATGCCGAGGCAGTAGGCGACCGCGGAGTTGGCCGCGCTGCCGCGTCCCTGGCACAGGATGCCGCGGGCGCGCGCGAAGCGTACGGCGTCCCACATGACCAGGAAGAAGCCCGCGAAGCCCAGTCGCGCGATGACCCCCAGCTCGTGGTCGAGCTGGCCGCACTGGCGCTCGTCCAGGTCACCCCAGCGCGTGCGCGCGCCGGCGTACGTGAGCTCGCGCAGGTAGGCGTCGTCGTCCTTGCCGTCCGGGCACGGAAAGTGGGGCAGGGGAGGGGCCAGCCAGCGCAGCGAGAAGGCGCACTCGCCGGCGATGCGCGCGCTCTCCTCCAGGCCGCGTTCGTGGCCGCGCCACAGCGACGCCATCTCCTGGGGCGACTTGAGGCGCCACTCGCCGTTGGGGTGCAGCAGGCCCCAGCTCGCGGCGGTGTCCACGCACACGTCGGAGCGCAGCGCCGTGAGCAGGTCGTGGACGAGGCGGCTCGATCCGTCCAGGTAGCGCGCGTCGTTGGTCACCACCCACGGCACTCGCTGCTCTTCGGCGAGCGCCTTGAGCGCGCCGGCGAGCGCGGCCTCGCCTCCCGAGACGTTGTGGCGCTGGACCTCCACGGCCAGTCGTTGGCCGAACGCCTCGCGCCAGCGCGCCAGCGTACGGCCGGCCTCGTGCGGGCGGCCGCGGTGCAGCAGGTAGCCGATCTCGCCGCTGGGTGGACCGGTGAGCGCAACGAGCCCGGCGGAGCGTTCGGCCACGTCGTCCCAGCTCACGCCGGCGTATCCGCGGCGCACGAGCGCCTGCTTGGGGGGAGCGCCGACCTCGCCGGGCCGGCGCCGGTCCGAGCGCGCGTGCGCCCAGGCCCGGCCGGGAGCGTGTGGGCCGGCGTGCTGTTCGGCGTCCGCGTCCTCGCCGTCCTTGCGCCACCAGTCCCAGTGGCCGATGCGCGCCCGTGTGACCAGCGCGGCCAGGTTGCGCCAGCCTTCCAGGTCGCGCGCCAGAAACGCCGCCGGGTGCCCGTCGACCTTGAGCTCCGCCCCCACCACCGCGCGGATGCCCTGGCGCGCGCACTCGAGGCCGAAGCGGATCGCGCCGCCCAGGTCCGCCGAATCCGTGAGGCCCACGGTGTCGTAGCCCAGCGCCGCCGCGCGCGCGGCGAGCGCTTCCGGCGTGACGGCCCCGTCACCGAAGGAAAAAGCGCTGTGGTTTCGTAGCTCGACGTACGGAATCGACACCGAATAAAACCCGAAAATAAACCGGAAAAAAAGAGAGCCGATCCGGCTCCTGCGCCCTTCTCTTCCCGCATGATGACACCACGCCTACCCGAAGACAACCCGAAATAGGATCGCCACCTCCGCTGGCGCGCACGCCCCCGGGGGGCAATCCTTCCGCTTTCGTTTCCTGGACACCGATCGCGCGCCATGGATCTGCACGACCGCACCGTCTTCATCACGGGCTCGACCGCCGGGGTGGGCGCGTCCGCCGCCAGACGGCTCGCCGCGCGGGGCGCGCGCGTGCTGCTGCACGGGCGGGACGAGAAGCGCGGAGAGGCCCTGCTGACCGACATCGCCGCCGCCGGCGGCGCCGCCGAGCTCATTTCCACCGACCTGTCCTCGCTCGCCGCCGTCCGCGACCTGGCGGAGGCGGTACGCGAGCGGGCCCCGGCGCTGGACGCGCTCGTGCTCAACGCCGGCCTGGCGCGTGCGCCCCGCGAGACCACCGCCGAGGGCTACGAGCGCACCTTCGCCGTGAACCATCTCGCGCACTTCCTCCTCGCGCACCTGCTGCTGGACACGCTGCGCGCGGCGGCGGCGGATCGGGAGGCGAGGATCGTCGTCGTCGCCTCCAACGCCCACCGCCGCGCGGACCTCCGGCTGGACCGCGTCGCCGACCCGGCCGGCTACGACGGCTGGCGGGCCTACGCCAACTCGAAGCTCGCCAACGTGCTCTTCGCGCGGGAGGCCGCGCGCCGCTGGGCCGACCACGGCGTCACCGTCAACGCGCTGCACCCGGGCGTGCTGGCCACCCGCATCTGGGACCGCAACCGGCGCCCGCTGTGGTTCATCGCGCGCCTGTTCAAGGTCTTCATGGAGTCGCCCGACGTGGGCGGCGCGGCGGTCGAGCGGCTCGTCGCGGAACCCGCCCTCGGGTCCGTGACAGGACAGTACTTCGACGTCATGGAGCGCGCCGAGCCGAGCCTGCCTGGACACCACGAAAGGCTGCAGGCCGAGCTGTGGGAACGGAGCGCCGGGTGGGTCGGACTTGCCGACTAGACCCTGCTTGCCTATCCCAATTCGCACTCGGGAACAGCTCTCGGCGGCGGGGATCATGTGCGCGGTCCGCCGCTCGGACGTTCGTTCGATTCAGCGCGGGCCCTGCCGGTCAGGCCTCCCGCGCGCCACTCGGAGGTCTTGATGACGCGCTTCGTTTTTCAACTTTTCCGCAGCCCCACGCGGACCCACACCAGCCGAGTCGCCGGCCTCCTGGGCCTGGCGGTCCTGACGATCGCGGGCTGTGAGGCGGCGCCTCCCCCGGCGGACCAGGGCCCCGAGCTGGGAGAAGCCGCACAGGTGGGAGCAGCCACCGCCACTCCCTACGCCGAGTTCGACGCCGACGGGGCGCCGAGCGCTATCGGGATCGCGCTTTCGGAGAACTTCTTCGATGAGTTGCCGCGCGAACCTTCCAACCTACGCTACTGCTGGGATCGGGACGAAGACGGTGAGGTCGCGCAGCCCGACGAGTGCATCCCGACCCACGACTGGGTGATCCCGCTTCCCAGCGCCGCCGCGGCACGCGCGGACATGCCGTTCAAATGGGCGCTGCTGAACTGGAACCCGCTCGGCCACATCCCGCCCGGGGTGTACGACTCGCCGCACTTCGACGTCCACTTCTACATCGAGCCGGTCGAGTCGATCATGGGGATCGAGCCGGGGCCGTGCGGGCCGGAGTTCGTCAACTGCGACCAGTTCGAGACGGGCCGCAAGCCGTTGCCGGCGAACTACATGGATCCCAAGTACGTGAATGTGGATGCGGTCGCGCCGGCGATGGGCAATCACCTGGTCGACGTGAGCGGCCCGGAGTTCAGCGGCGAGCCCTTCACCCGAGCGTGGATTTACGGCAGCTACGACGGGCGGGTGACGTTCTACGAGGAGATGGTCTCGCTCGCATTCCTGGTGGCGCAGCCGTCCGAGTGCTTCCCCATCGACTCCCCGCCGGCGGTGGCGGTGGCCGGCTACTACCCGACCTCCTCGTGCCTGCGGTACGTGCCGGAAACGGGTGACTACACGGTGTCGCTCGAGGACTTCGTTCTGCGCGAGGCGAGCCCGCCGGAGGCGGTGCCCGAGCAGGCCGCGGTGACGACGGCGGGCGAGTAGGACGATTTGACGGGCTCCGCCGAGGCGCTGGAGCGCCTGCGCGAAGGCAACCGCCGCTTCGCCGCCGGCGACTGGAGCGGAGCGGCGCCGGCAGCGGAGGCCCGCCGGGCCGAGCTCGTGGACGGACAGAAGCCCTTCGCGATCGTGCTCGGGTGCTCGGACTCGCGCGTGCCGCCGGAGATCGTGCTCGGCCAGGGCCTGGGCGACCTGTTCGTGATTCGCGTCGCCGGCAACGTCGCCACGCCGGCGCTCGTCGGCAGCGTCGAGTTCGCGGTCGAGGCGTTCGGCACGCGCCTGGTCGTGGTGCTGGGACACTCCGACTGCGGCGCGGTCGCCGCCACGCTGGAGTCGCTCGAACGGCCGGGAGAAGCCCGCTCTCCCAACCTGCGTTCCATCGTCGACCGGATCCGACCTTCCGTGGAGCCGCTCATGCTGAGCGACCTGAGAGACGATCGGCGGGCGCTGCTCGACGCAGCCGGGCGCGCGCACATACGGGCCTCGGCCGAACACCTCATGCGCGGGTCCGATACCCTCGCGCGACTGATCGCCGAGGACGGCCTGGCGGTCGTGGGGGCCGAATACTCCCTGGAAACGGGCCTCGTGGACTTCTTCGGTTAGTGCACCGTAACAGAAGTGTCGATGGCATTCAGCGCGCGCTGCATCCCGCGAGCGCATCGTTGCCGCTTCTCACCGTAGCTACGGCTACGCTTCGTCACGGCGCCTTGCGTCGCGGGCGCTTCGCTCGCTTCGGTGCACACCCAACTTCCGTTACGGTACACTAGTTCACCCGGTCCGCCGTCACCGAATACAGGTAGTAGCCCGTGCCCTCGCGGATGATGTCGATCTCGACCCAGCCGCTCTCGGTCGCCTGCAGCGCGATGAGCAGGTGCTCCAGGTTGCCCTGCGGGTCGGCGAACTCCTGCTCGGAACCGTTCACCTCCACCTTGTAGGCGCCGGCTCCCCAGCTGCTCACCGCGACGTCGACGAGGTACGATTTGCCCTCTTCCAGCTTGAGATTCACGTAGAACAGGCCGGGGAAATTCTTGTTGAAGTTCACCGACGGCACGTCCGGGTCCACGTCATAGGGGAGGAAGAACTCGACGTTGCCCTTCTCGTTGATCCAGGGAGTGCGCGCGCTGAGCTCGATGTGATCGAGGACCGGCGGCCCCGGATTCTGAAAGTCGCGCGATCCGGCGCCTCCGAAGCCGCCGCCGCCGAGCGCCTCGCCGAGCAGGTCCAGGGTGGGCTCGGGCAGCGGGCTGGGCGGCACCGGCGTCGGTACCGTCTCGGCGAGCCGGACGCGCGCCCGCAGGGGCCTCCCCTCCGGGCGGAAGGCCCGGGCCGGACTCGGCGTGACGGTGAACTCGGCTGCGACGACGCCTGCCGGGAGCTCCACCGCGGCCAGCCGGTTCTTGTGGCGGAGCCGCTCCGAAACGCGGACCCCGCTCTCCTGGGCCGAGGCGGCCAGCGGAATGGCGATGGGCAGCGTGAGGCACGCAACGAGCAGGCGCGTGGTGCGCGTCATGGTTCGCTCCTGATGAGAGTCTTCGAACTCGACGAACGGAGAATACGGCGTCGGTCCGCACGATGCGTTCCGCGCTCGGCCGGTCCCGCTTCAGTCCCACCAGCCCTGCAGCAGCCACAGGTCGCGGCCGGCGTCGCGGTAGATCCAGACCAGAACGCCGTCCTCGTCGACGCAACGGTAGTACTCCCGGGCGTAGGCCTCTTCCCACCAACCTCCGGAGATGCGGTCCGGGCCCGCGACCACCCGGAGCGCCCGCCAGCCGGATCGGTCGTGGTAGCGGCTCGGCCGGCCGGCCTCCAACTCCACGCGCACCGGCCGGGGATCGGGCAGAAGCTGGAGGGTGAGCGGCGCATCGGCGGACGCCCCCGGCACGGCACGGTCGGGCGCTCCGGGCTCCGAACGATCCCGGTTGTCGGCGATCTCGATGGGGTCGCGCACGCGCCAGCTCGTGCGGCGTTCGGCCAGCGGGTGCGCGTCGTTGTCGGGCGCGACGACCACTTCACCCAGCTCGCCGACGAGCCGGGACAGCGCCGCCTCTACCGCGCCCGCGCTGCCGAATCCGCGGTCGAACAGGTCGCCCTGGCGCACGCCCGCGGGCTCGGTGGAGCCCACCTCCACGGCGACGCCTATGACCGCATCCGGGACGGACAATCGCTCCAGCCGAGAGCGCACCAGGCGCAGCCAGATGTCGCGGCTGGCGGTGGGGCGGCCGGGCCGAAGCGCGCGCGACCAGGCGCGGCCGTTGGCCAGCGGCAGCGTGAGCGTCATGCTGCGCGCGTGCTCGCCGCGCTCGGCCAGCTCCTGGCAGATGGGCGTGATCAGAGCGTTGGCGGCGAACACCAGGCGCGCGGGGTCGGTGATTACGTACTCGACGAAGTCGATCGAGGCGTGCGGGCGCAGCGGGGCGATCCGGTCGAAGAGCCGGCGCGGGTCATCCGCGCGGGACAGCCGCCACAGGCGCCCTCCCTCCGTGCCCAGTCGCACCTCCACCGATTCACGAGAAAGCGCCGCGAGCGAGCCGCAGGTCAGCAGGCCCGTGCCCTCCAGCAGCGAGAGCAGGGAAGGAGGTGGCTCCAGCAGCGCGATGGGCGCTCCCGCCAGAAACGCCCGGTCGGCGCCGGCGGGCACGACCGCGATTCCGTCCCGCGGTTTCCAGCGCGCGGCCACCTCGGCGGCAGCCGGGACGTCTGCAACGCCTACGCAGGGAGCGGTCGCCGCGTCGCCCGAGGTCGTCGAGCCGTCCCGGGTGGACGCGCCGGCCGCATCCTTCAGACGCCGTGCCGTCTGGCGGGTCGGCAGCCCACGCACGTCCGCCCAGATCGGCCCGCGGGCGTCCAGGGCCACTCGGGGGACGATCTCGAGCAGCGCCCGAACGACGTCAGGAGGGACGGCGGGGGCGGGGGGTTCCTCGTCGGTCCGCCAGTCCGGCGTCCAGAGACAGGCGATGTTCATGTACGTCGATGGGTAGCTGGAAGCTGGCTGTTCGCTCGAGCCCGGATGCTCGAACGCGAGCGCGCACTCGGACGGATTCGGCCAGGGCCGGGCCGGAGGGTCCCGCGCGCCACCGGTAAGCGTCCGGATCTATGCGCGTCTCGACCTGGAGCGCGGCGGAGCCGCCGGAGGGAGGGGTGAGGACGCGCGCGCCGTTACGCGGCTTGCGCGCGCGTACCCGCCATTCCGTAACGCGGGAGTCGGCGGCGGAAAACGTGTCGGCACCGGAGCGGGTGCGGGTGCGGGAGGATCCCGTCAGCCACCAACCACCCTCCATCACGACCAGCGCGCCGCCGCCTTCGCGGGCCGCGCGGGCGAGCCGCCAGTGCGCCATGGAGTCAGTTCTGGTGCCGGCCAGGACCACCAGCGAAAAACCGGTGGAGCGGAGCAGCACCTCCGCGCACTCCAGGGCCTCGCGCTCGCCCGTCGGGCGAAGCAGCACCGGGCCGGCGGGCCAGGACGCGCCCGCGATCACGCCCGCTCCATCCACCCAGGCCGTGCGTTCGCCGTGGGCGGACGTGTGCGCGCACGCCCCCCGCAACAACGCCGTGGCTCCGCCGCCTGCTTGCCAGCGCGTAAGGCGACCTCGTGGGAGGCCGCCGGAGGGAAGGATGGCGTCCAGGTGGGCGATACCTGTCGGCACCGTTTCGGTGGTGCCGTATGTAACCGGAAGGGCGTCGGGGAAACGCTGCTCCAGCAGGCGACGGAGTTCCAGGGCGGTCGCGGCGGACATGGACGGAGAATAACCCGAACAAAACCCGAAAACAAGGAGAGCGCGACGACGGCATAGAGGCCCCCGCTTCGAGCGGTCGCGACCCGGGCGCGCGACCCGGCTCGACGCCTTACGTTGCGTCCGAACGGACCGTGCGATGGAGCCTGGTGATCATGTCATTCCAGTCCACGAACCCCGCGACCGAAGAGACCTTCGCCACCTTCGCGTCGCACGACGACGAAGAGCTGGAGCGACGCCTCGCCGCCTCCTGGGACGCCTACTCGTCGTGGCGCCGCACCTCCATCGCCGGGCGCGCCGAGCGCTTGCTGCGCGCGGCCGAGCTGCTGGACGCGGAGAAGCGTTCCTGGGCGGAGCTGATGACGCGCGAGATGGGCAAGCCCATCCTGGCGGCGGAGGCAGAGGCGGAGAAGTGCGCCTGGGTATGCCGCTACTATGCCGAACACGCCGCGGGCTTCCTGGCCGACGAGGCCGTCGACACGGGGCGCAAGCGCAGCCTGATTCGCTACCGGCCGCTGGGCCCCGTCCTGGCCATCATGCCCTGGAACTTCCCCTTTTGGCAGGTCATTCGCTGCGCCGCTCCCACGCTCATGGCGGGCAACGTCGCGCTCCTCAAGCACGCCGCCAACGTGCCCGGCTGCGCGCTGGCCATCGAGGAGATCTTTCGCCGGGCGGGCTTTCCGGAAGGGGCATTCCAGACGCTGCTCATCGAGGTCGATAGGGTCGGCGGCGTGCTGGACGACCCCCGCGTGCGCGCCGCCACCCTCACCGGTAGCGAGCGGGCGGGGAGCGCGGTGGCGGGCCGCGCGGGACGGGCCCTCAAGAAGACGGTCCTGGAGCTGGGGGGCAGCGACCCCTTCATCGTCATGGCGAGCGCGGACCTGGACTCAGCCGTGACCACCGCGATCAGGGCGCGCACGATCAACAACGGGCAGTCCTGCATCGCGGCCAAGCGGTTCATCGTCCAGCGCGACGTCGCCGATCGCTTCCGCGACCGGTTCGTCGCGGGGATGGAGGCGCTGACGGTGGGGGACCCCATGGACGAAGCGACCGACATCGGCCCGCTCGCCACCGCCTCGATCCTGCAGGAGCTGGATCAGCAGGTGCGCGAGACCATCGACGCCGGGGCCCGGCTCCTCGCCGGCGGGCACCGCCTGGAGGGTCGGGGCTGGTTCTATCCGCCCACCGTCCTGGCCGACGTGCCCGAAGACGCGCCGGCGTACTCGGAGGAGCTGTTCGGGCCGGTGGCGTCGCTCTTCGTGGTGGAAGACGCCGAGGAGGCGGTCGCGCTGGCGAACGCCACGAGCTTCGGCCTGGGCGCCGCGGCCTGGACCACGGACCCGGCCGAGCAGGCCTTCTTCGCGGAGGAGATCGAAGCGGGGGCGGTGTTTCTGAACGGCATGACCGCGTCGGACCCGCGGCTACCGTTCGGGGGCGTGAAGCGCTCGGGCTACGGACGCGAGCTCGGGTCCTTCGGCGTCCGCGAATTCGTCAACGTGAAGACGATCGTGGAGCCCTGACGCGACGAAGGCGCACCCCCGCAGGGATGCGCCTTCGCGCTCGCGGGCCCGGGTGCGTCGCCTACCAGCCCGGCGACAGCACGAAGCCGAAGTGGCCGCCCTTCTCGGGGCGCTGGAACGGCAGCGCGTAGTAGACCTCGCCGATGAAGAAGCCGAACAGGTTCACGCGGGTGCCCGCGCCGATGCTGAAGACCGGCTCCCGGTCGACGTCGACCAGGTTGCGGAAGAACGGATTGTCGTTGAGCGGATCGTCGACGTCCGGAGACAGGTCACCGGTCCACGCGTACCCGCCGTCGGCGAACAGGAACAATTCCGTGGGCAGGAACGAGGCGGCGATGAGGCCGAGTTGCTCCACGCCGAACAAAGCGAGCCGCGCCTCTACGTTCCCCACCACGATCTTGCTGCCGTGAAGCGCGTCGAACTCCTCACAGAACGACACCGCGGTATCCGTGCACTCCAGATCCGGGTCGAAGCTCTCGACCGCGTACCCTCGCACGAGCGTCTCCGTGCCCACGTTGAGCGACTGGAGCTGGCTGCTGTTGGCGTCGCCTCCGTAGCGTCCGAAGGTCAGGCCTCGCACGGCGAAGGTGACGGGGTTGTCGAAGAAGTAGCGCCGGTAGTCGATCAGCCCGGTCGCGAACGACACGTCGCCCGTGGTCGCGCCGGCCTCTATGCGATACCGCCCGCCGCGGATGGGCGAGGTGAACCCGAAGAACGAGTAGTCGCCCACGTACGCGGCGGACGCCTCCACCGTGTTCAGGGCGGTCGGGAAGCTCTCCAGCCCGATCTCCTCGGGCTCGACGGACCGGGTACGGTCGAAGATGATCGTGCTCCCCGCGGCGCCTATTTCTCGCACCTCGAAGTCGTACGCTAGCCGCGAGTAGCCTACGCCGAACTCCAACCGGTTGGTGACCGAGAAGGGATACTGCGTGACCAGCGACACCTGGTCCGAGAACACCCGCAGCAGGAGCTGCGAGAACGTACTCCCATTCAGGTCGGGCACGCCGTCGTTGTTCCCGTCGACGCCCTGGACGAACGTCGTGCCGAAGGAAGTCAGGAACGGGATGTGGGACAACCCGCCGCCCCAGACCCAGCGGTTGGAGCGGTTCAGGTACTGAGCCTGGCCGCCGACGTCCTTCACGCCGCCGTTCGCCTGGATGGCGACCGCCATCTGGTGGTTGCCCAGCAGGTCGCTGAAGAAGCCCGCCGCGGCGCCCGCCAGCCCGGTGCCGAAGCGGTCCACGCCCACGCCGACGCCGGAGCTGCCCACGTAGTCCAGGGCCAGTCCGGAGTTGTACTGGTCGAGCGGGAAGTCATCGGGCGTCTCGGGCAGGCCGAACTCCGGATCGTTCAGGTAGAGGTCGATGACGCCGCTGCCTTCGGCGTCCATGGGCGGCAGCAGCCCCGCGCGGGTGGGCGCGGGCGCGGCCGGGTCCACCTCCACCCCCCGCGTGGCGTCGCCCTCCAGCGCGTTCACCTGGTAGCCGCCATCCTCGAAGACCGAGAACATGACCCGGCCGTTGCGGGGCGCCACAGTCAACGCAGGCGCGAGCGCGGTGATGCCGCTGACGCCGGTGGCGATGCGCGTGACCTGGAAGACCTTCTGCGTGCCGAACTCGTACCGGTATATGTCGCTGAAGCCGCCCCGGTCCGAGATGAAGTACAGCTCGGAGCCGTCCGGCGAGTACTGCGGGTTGATGTGCTTGGCCTGCTCGAACAGCTCGAGCATCGTCACGTCGCCGCTCTCCACGTCGGCGAACGCGAGCCGCATGTTGCCGTAGGCGAGCCGCTGGAAGTCGGTCTGCGGGCCGCGGTCGCTCACGAACGCGATGGTGCGCCCGTCCGGCGACCAGGCGGCGTGGATGTCGGCGAAGCGGTCGTCGGTGATCTGGCGCGCCTCGCCCGTCTCCACGTCGATCACGTACAGGTCGCTGATACCGCCCTCGACGCCGGTCACCGCGATGTGGCGGCCGTCCGGCGACCACGCCGGGTCGCGCATGGCGGTCACGCCGGGCACCGTGATGCGGCGCTCGAAGCTGCCGCGCTCGACGTCCGCCACGGCCAGTTGATGGTCGCCATCGGCGATCACCACGAACGCGAACTGCGAGCCGTCGGGCGACCACGTGCCCGTGGACTCCAGGAAGCTCAGGGCGTCGATGTGCTGGTCGGTGTCCGAGCTGGCGATGCGCTTGATGACCCGGCCGGTCTCGGCGTCGGCCACGAAGATGCTGATGCTGAAGAGGTCGATCTCGGACAGGAAAGCCACGCGGCTGCCGTCGGGGCTGAGCACCGGGCCGACGTTCATCTCGCCCGCGTCGAGGTCGGCGGCGAGCACGCGGCGCCCCACCTCGCGGGGCAGCTCCCGGCCGGAGATCTCCGGCAGGTAGTCGCGGCGGATGGACGTGATCCACATGTCCGAAAGCGTGCCGGCGTCCAGCCCGAGCACCTTCTGGAAGGCCGCGCCGGGACCCTCTCTGAGGGATGCCCTGTAGATGCGGCCCACCGCCTCGTCGCCGTAGGTGCCGCCCACCCAGGCCCAGAACGCCTGCCCGAAGCGGTACGGGAAGAAGTTGGGATCCGTGGTGAGCCGGCCCAGGTCCGGCAGGTCGTTGCGCAGCAGCGCGTCGCGCAGCCACATGGCCGTGTGCGGATCGTAGCGCCCGACCGACAGGTACTCGGCCATCCCCTCGACCACCCACAGGGGCAGGCGCAGCAACGACGTCAGCCCCGGCCCGCCCACGCCCGCGCCCGCCATGTCGTACTGGAAGACGTGCACGATCTCGTGCCCCAGCACGTGGTCGCTGCTGCCGTATATGCCCGTCAGCGGCATAACGAGCCGATCCTTCAGGCCTTCAGTGAAGCCGCCGGTGCCCTCGCCGATGAACCCGCTCGTCGTATTCGTCTGCTGAAAGTCGGGGTGGTTGGCGTACAGGATGACCGGCTTCTTGACGCGGAAGTCGTGATCCAGCAGACCCGAGATGCGATCGTACCAGCGCTCGGCCATCCTCGAAGCGTCGCGGACGGCTTCTTCTTCTTCCGGGTAATAGTGGATATCCCAGTGATCGGCTCTGATCACCTGGAAGTCGAAGTCGTCGTATTGGACCTTGTTGCGGCCGAAGTACTGGGCCGCCAGCGCCGCGGGCGCGACGGTGAGCGCGGCAAGGACCAGCAAGGACGCGCGTCGCGCGACATGATGCCGAGCATGAGGCATCGAAATACTCTCCTAATTCGAGGATGACCCCAGCCCCCTCCACTTCCTTCAACGACGCCGGGGCCTGCGTTGTTCCACCCTGCTCCGGCGCGGAGGCATTCACGGGGACGGCGGGCGGGCTCCCTACTACTTCCCGACGCGCGCGTGAGGTCCAATGTTAGCACACCCGCGAACGCGGGCAGGGTTTCATGAGTAACGCGCCGGAAGGGGATGCAAAGACAGGTATGAAAAGGAACACCCGCCCGGCCACCGATCGGGTCGCGCCGGCGATCGTCGCGGCGCTCTTCCTGGCCGCCGGCTGCGCCGATGAGGACGCTCCACGCCGTCCGCGCCTGGCCCCCGGCGTATCCGCGCAGGCCCTCGCCGAGCGCGTCGAGCGCTTCGCCCCCGCCGACATCGACGCGGACACGGACCGGCTGGCGCCGTGGGAGAAGGTCGTGCTCGAGCGGCTGATCAGGGCCTCGGACGCCATGCACGAGATCTTCCTGCGCCAGGTGTCCGAACGGAACGCCGAGCTCCACCAGGGGCTGGCGCTTTCCACCGAGCCCTGGGCGGAGGACGCGGTCGCGTACCTCGACATCATGGCGGGCCCCTGGGACCGCCTCGATGGCAACCAGCCGTTCCTCGATGTGGGCGCCAGGCCGGCCGGCGCGGGCTTCTACCCCGCCGACCTGTCGAGCGGCGAACTGGACGAGTGGCTGGCCCAGCACCCCGAGGACCGGGAGGCCTTCACGGGCTACTTCAGCGTGCTGCGCCGCGAGCACGGGACGCTCATATCCATCCCCTATTCGGTGGAGTACCGCGCCGAGCTCGAGCGCGCGGCGGCGCTGCTGCTGGAGGCCGCGGAGGCGGCCGAAGACGCCAGCCTGGCCGCGTATCTGGAGCTGCGCGCGGCCGCGTTCCGGTCCGACGACTACTACGCCAGCGACGTCGCGTGGATGGACATAGGCGGCACGAGGATCGAGCCGACCATCGGTCCGTACGAGGTCTACGAGGACGGCCTCCGGGGCGCCAAGGCCGCGTTCGAGAGCTTCATCGCGCTCGCCGACTCGGCCGCGTCCGCGGAGCTCGACGGCCTCAAGGGACGCATGCGCTTCCTGGAGGGGCGGCTGCCGGTGGCCGACCGGTACAAGGACCTGGACCGGAGTTTCGAGAGTCCCATCCGCGTGGTCGATCTGATCTACGCGGGTGGTGATGCGCGGGCGGGCGTGCAGACGATCGCCTTCAACCTTCCCAACGACGAGCGGGTTCGTAGCGAGAAGGGCTCGAAGAAGGTCATGCTGCGCAACGTGTCGCGAGCCAAGTTCGAGCTGATACTCACCCCCATCGCGGAGCTGGTGCTGGGCCCCGTGATGGCGTCCGCCATCGAATTCGACCCGTGGTTTACCGCCGTTCTGCTGCACGAGCTGGCCCACGGATTGGGTCCCGGGGTGGTGGCCGGCGGCTCGGGAGTGCCGGTCCACCAGGCGCTCCGCGAACACCACTCCGCGCTCGAAGAGGCGAAGGCGGACGCGGTGGGGCTGCACTCCCTGGGCGTGTTGGCCGAGGAGGGGCTCTACCAGGCGGCGTTCGTGCGTGGGGCCTACCGGGCGCACCTGGCCGACCTGTTCCGGTCGGTGCGCTTCGGCGTGGAGGAGGCGCACGGACAGGCGGCGGCAATCCAGTTCGCGTGGGCGTGGGAGCGCGGGGCGATCCTGTTCGACGAGGAGGTGGGGGCGTTCGCGCTCGACCTTCCCGCATACGTGGAGGCTAACCGCGCGCTCGCCGCCGAGATCCTGCGCATCCAGGCGGAAGGGGACCTGGCGGCGGCGGCGGCGCTCCGTGCCGACTACGGCGCGGCTCCGGAGGCAATGCGGGACTTTCTGCCGCGTCTGGCGGGGGTGCCGGTCGACATACGGCCCGAGTACGTCGTGCTGGACCGCATGGCCGGCTGGGGACTGGGGCGATAGGCCTTCGGCCGGGTGGGAAGGACTACCGGTACTCGCGGCCGTGCGCGCGCACCCAGCCGCCGGCGCGTCGGCCGTCCGGGTCGTGATGCGTCCAGTGGATGACGCCGCCGCGCTCGTTCCACTCGTACTCGCCCAGGAAGCTGACGGAGTCTCCCGCGGCCAGGTTCTCGACGCGTGGAGCCAGGTCGATGTTGTGGCTGATCAGGACCGTGTGCCCGGACGCGAGGCGCACCACGAAGCGCTGATGGCGCGAGCCCGAGTTGTCATCGGGGAGCAGCCGGTCCACGACACCCAAGGCCTCCACGAAGACCCCGGACGCCCCTCGTTCGAAGAGCGCCTCGATGACCTGCGGCGGCGGCGCGCCGGTGTCCTCGCGCCGGTCGGCGACGAGCCACAGCGCAAGCGCGGCCAGGACCAGTGCCAGGCCGCGCGCGGTGCGAGGCTTCACGATTCCGTTCCTGTCGGCCTACGAAACCGGCCGCTCGTCAACCACTTTGGCCACCCACAGCCCCGAGTTCAGGTCGGCGGTGAAGACGTTGCCCTTGAAGACCTGGGCGCCCCACGTCATGGGCCAGTTGGGCACGGTGGTCCGATCGTCGAGCGGGATCACGTAGCCGATCTCGCGGCCCTGCCGGTACAGGTCGCCCCGCAGCTCTCCGCTAACGTCCACGACCCGTAGCCCCGCCTGGTAGTAACCGACGTAGAGCCTGTCTTCCTCCACCCAGACGTTGTGCGCGCCGGCTTCGGGCACCTCGTAGCGGGCCACCTCACGGGGCGAGTCGATGTCGCTCATGTCGAGGACGTGGATGTAGCCGCGCGCTTCGATCGGCTTCTGGGGATCCCACCCGTCCGGGAACAGCTCGTCCCCCACGTACAGGTAGCGGCCGTGGCGCCACGCCACGTGGGTGTTGCCCTGCGGATAGCTGTAGCTGCTGACGAACGTCGGCGCGGTGGGCGTGCCGCCGTGCGTGCCCGCGCCCACGTCCAGAACCACGGCGCCATCGTCCCAGTAGCTGAGGTAGGCGTAGCCGTCCTGCACGATCACGTCGTGCAGCGTCTTGAACGGCTTGTCCAGCCCCCAGCGGCCCACTTCTCGTGGCGCCGCCGGATCCGAGATGTCGATGATGTGCAGATCGCCGGTGCCGTTGTGGCACGCGTAGATCAGGTTCTCCTCGCCCCGGATCCAGACGTTGTGGACGCCCCCGGACACGGTCTCCGTGTATTCGGAGATGACGCTGGGGTGCGCCGGCTCCGAGAGGTCGAGGAGCACTATGCCGTTGCGCCTGCTGGCGGCGCCTTCGCGGGTCAGGATGCCGATGCGGTTGTTCGGGTGGATCTTCACGTCGTTGATCCGCCTGGCGTCCAGCTGCATGGAGTCGACCAGGACCGGGTTGGTCGCATCGGTCACGTCCCAGACCTTCATCCAGTCGTGCAGGAAGGTGCCGATGTAGGCGTAATCGCGGCCGTCCGCGCCCTCGAACACCCAGACATCGCCGGAGTGGTGGTCGACGCTGGGCCCGTGCCCGACGACTTCCACGCGCGCGGAGTGTTCGCGCGGCGCGACCTCGATGACCGCCTCTGCGAAGACGTAGGGGCCCAAGAGAGCGCCCACCCGGTAGGTCCCGGGATCCTCCGCGACGAACACGCCCTCCTCTCCCTCGACCTCGACTTCGGCTCCGGCCCCCGACACCGACCAGGACGGGTGGAAGCCCTCCACGGAGCGAGCGCCGTCGGCGCCCAGTCCCACGGCGCGCAGGCGGACCACGTCCCCCGTGCGCACGGACGCCGAAGACGGCGTGAGGTCGTAGGCAGTGGCCGGGTTCTCTTCCACCCTCACGCTCAGCTCGGTGCGCGCGGCGCCGGCGCTGACACCGATGCGGGCGTCCCCAACTCGAACTCCGGTGACCGCGCCGAAGGCATCGACCCGCGCGATCTCCTCATCCAGCGACTCGTAGGAAAGCCGGGCCCCGGGCACGGGTTCGCCGAGCGCGTTCAGAGGCGTCACCCGCAGCGGCGTCGAGATGCCCACGCGGACCGCCCCGGCGGGCGCAGCGCGTATCAAGGTGACGGGGAGATCCGGCACGCGGACCTCGTGAAAGTGCGTCGCCCCGTTGACGACCACCGCGATTCGGCCGGGGCCGGGGCGGATCCCCGTCAGCGTCCCGGCCGGCGAAAGCGACACGTACTCGGGGGTCACCGCGAGCCAGCGAACCTCGGGAGCTGAGAGCGGCGTGCCGTCCTCCGCGAACGCGGCGACCCGCAACTCGATCGCCTCCCCCACTTCGATCTCCGTGGGCGCCGGGTCTATCTCTATGCGCGCCGGCGCGGGTGCCGCCGCGGCTTGGATCGCGAGGGCGGCGGCGAGCGGGGCGATGACCATCATGGGGAGACTCCTTGCGAGCGAACGATCAGACCGTTAAACCCTTGACAATGCGGCTCGATTCCGGGCGGCCTCCAACCTGACGGTGGCCTCGGAAGCGGGTCAAGCCGGGTGCTGGACGGGCGGCGCCCGTCGCGGTGGCGCGCAACCTGCAGAGCGAGTAGGTGGCTTGTATCGACCGGTCGATTTTCGGAGTAGGTGGAGACACCGTACGGAGGAGGAACGATGAAGAAGGTGGCGTCTGGACTCTGCGCCCTGCTGTTGGTCGGCTGTGCTTCGACGGGCGAGGCGCGCCCGGTGGACAGTTGGGCCGGCATGATCGAGGCCGAGGAGCACGACGACATGCGGGCGGCGGCGAACGTCAACGCCGGCATCAAGGAGACGGTTATCTCTGTTGCGCTCGCGGGCGACGCGAACGGCGCGGTCCGGCCGTGGCACGTCCACGAGGGCACCTGCGGCAGCGGCGGCGCTCCGGTCGGGCAGGTTACCGACTACCCGCCCATCCGCGTCGGTGCTACGGGCAACGGTGACGCGACCGCGCGGCTGCGCATCGGGCTGGATCCGGCGGGCTCGTATTACGTGAACATCCACGAGTCGTCCACCAACCTGGGCGACATCGTGGGCTGCATGCAGTTGTCCACGTAGCTGCGGCTTTTCGCCCCCTCTCTCGGGGGCGGGATGGAAAAAGGGCGGGGTGGTCGATCCACCCCGCCCTTTGCGCATCACGGGCGCGTTATCCACGCGGGGCCTGCTACCAGAGGTCCGCGACCTGCTCGTAGGAGGGCTTCCGCACCGGCGCCATGGGCTGAGGGGTCAGCCCCGTGCCCTCACACGTGGGGCAAATGCGCGGCCGAAACATCCTCGTCGCCGGGCCCGAGCCGGACCCGTTGGCGACTCCGGTCCAGCGCGACCACGACATGTCGAAGCGCGCGCTGGCGACCACGTGTCCGCAGCCGTCGCAGCGGCCGCACTCCTTGGCGATGCTCACGATATCCTCCAATCGGCCGACTCGGGTCCGGGTTCGGGCCCGCGGCCGTTGATCTCATGTACGTAATCCGAGCAATCCCAAGACGGACCGACGGACCGATGATGCTACCCCCCCGAACGCGTGCGTTCCCTCCCGGTTCGCCCACACCGGGGCGCGAATCCCGCGCGTTGATCGACCCTCGGCCCAGGATTATGTTTTCGGCGCCGAAATCGCCGTTCCGGGGCGTTTTCGACCCCCCAGAGCCGACGCAGGAGGTGGCCGTGGCCGGCCACAGCAAGTGGGCCCAGATCAAGCGCAAGAAGGCCGCAAACGACGCCAAGCGCGGCAAGATGTTCACGAAGCTGATCCGTGAGCTCACGGTGGCGGCGCGGGCGGGCGGCCCCGATCCGGACGCGAATCCGCGCTTGCGGCTGGCGGTCGACACCGCCAAGGCCGCGAACATGCCGAACGAAAACATCGACCGGGCGATCGCCCGGGGCTCGGGCGACCTGGAGGGCGTCGAGTACCAGGAGATCGTCTACGAGGGGTACGGTCCGGGCGGCGTGGCTCTCTACATCGAGACGCTGACGGACAACACCAACCGCACCGTCGCAGGGGTTCGCCACGCGCTCGAAAAGCACGGAGGCAACCTGGGTCAGGCCGGTTCGGTCGCCTGGCAGTTCGACCGCAAGGGGCAGATCCTCATCGACGCGACGCGCCACGACGAAGACCTGGTGATGCTGGCCGCCCTGGAGGCCGGCGCCGAAGACGTCGAAGCCGCCGGGGACGTGCTCGTGGTCACCACCGAGTTCGCGGACCTCCACGCCGTGAGCGAGTCGCTCGCGGCTCAGGGCCTGGAGTGCGAGACGCCGGAGCCGACGATGGTGGCGAAGGCCACCGTGGCGGTTTCCGGGGCGGAGGCCGAGCGCCTGCTGCGGCTCGTGGACGCGCTCGAGGACCTCGACGACGTCCAGCGGGTCCACTCCAACGCGGACGTTGACGAAGCCACCGCGGCGGCCGCGTCTTGAGGGTGCTCGGGGTCGACCCAGGAACCGCGGTTACCGGTTACGGTGTCGTCACCCGTGAGAGTGGCGGCGCCGTGTCGCTGGTGGAGTGCGGAGTCATCAGGACCGATCGACGCTTGCCGCTGCCCCAGCGCTTGCGCGATATCTTCGAGGGAATCGACGGCATCATCGAGCGGCACGCGCCGGACGCGTTCGCCGTGGAGGGCGTTTTCTACGCCCGCAACGTGCGCACGACGATTACCCTCGGTCAGGCGCGCGGCGTGCTGCTGCTGGCCGCGGCGCGCCGGGACCTGGCCGTTCACGAGTACTCTCCCGCGGAAGTGAAGAACGCGATCGTGGGCACCGGACGGGCGACCAAGGAGCAGGTCCAGTTCATGGTGCAGCGCCTGCTGCGTTTGCGCTCGGCGCCGAGCCCGGCGGACGCCGCGGACGGCGTGGCGGTGGCGCTCGCCCACTGCTACGCGCTGGTGACAGCGTGATCAGCCGCATCCGGGGTATCCTCCTGACCCGCGAGCTGGATCGGGCCGAGATCCTGACCGCGTCCGGCGTGGTCTACGAGATCCACATACCGCTCACGGTGTTCGAGCGGCTTCCGCCCACGGGCGCCGAGGTGGAGCTGCGCACCTGCCAGGTGGTCCGCGAGGATTCCCTGACGCTGGTCGGGTTCACCGATGAGACCGGTCGGAAGGTGTTCAACAGGCTCATCGGCGTGACCGGCGTGGGCCCCAAGCTGGCGCTCACGGCGATGTCGTCGCTGTCCCCGGACCGACTCGCGGCGGCCATCGCCGGACGCGAGGTCGACGTCCTGCGTCGGATCCAGGGGATCGGTAAGAAGACCGCCCAGCGGATCGTGCTGGAGCTCGCGGACAAGGTCGAGGACCTCGCGGTCGTGGCCGCCTCACCCGCCTCGGTGAAGAACTCCGAGCAAGCCGTCGGCGCGCTCGTGGCCCTGGGCTACGCCGCGGTGGACGCGGGCGGGGCGGTGCGGAAGGCGTTGGACGAGAAGCCGGAGCTCGAGGGCGCCGAGCTCATCAAGGCGGCGCTCACGCAGGTGGGAAGCGGGGGCTAGTGTGCCGGCGCGGAAGTCCCGTGTGCACCGAGGCGCGTGATGCGCCCGCGGGGCAAGGCGGAACGACGCGCCGTAGCCGTCGCTACGGCAAGGAGTTCCAACGCCGCATCCGCGGGCTGCAGCGCGCGCCGAATGCCTACGGGACTTCTGCAACGGTACACTAGTGTGCAACGGTACACTAGTCGACTATCTGGTGCAGGGTCACCAACTCCAGGATCCGGTACCGCCGAATCCCGACCGGTAGCTCCGCCGCCACCTCATCGCCCGCCGAGCACCCGAGGAACGCCCGACCCAGGGGCGACGCCATGGAGATGTGCCCCGCCTCCAGGTCGATGAAGTCGCCCGCGGTTATCAGGTATTCGTCGACGTCGCCGAACTCCAGGTCCTCCACCTTGAGCCGCGAGCCGAAGCCGACCCGGTCGGAGGGGACCGCAGCCACGTCGATGCGCGACAACTCGTGCATCCGCGCCGACAGGTGTCCGATGCGGGCCTGCACGAACTGCTGGCGCTCCAGGGCGGACTTGTAGTCCGCGTTCTCCCGCAGGTCACCCAGCTCCACGGCGCGGCGGATGATCTCCGGAAGCTCCCTGGTGAGTTCCGTGGTGAGCTTGGCGATTTCGCCTTCGATCTTGTCGCGAATTTCGTCGAGCATGCGTCCGTCTCGTGGTTCTTAGCCCCACATGCGAGGTTCGCCAGCGCGTCGGCGGGGACAAAAAACCCCCGGCCCGAGGCCGGGGGCACGCTACAAAGCTAGCAAAAACCCCTCGAAGTTCCAGGGTCGTCAGTTCTCGGCGCGGACGAACTCGAGGATAGTCCGGCCCGCCGGGACCACCACGGTGCCCAGCTCGACCGCCTCGGCATCGGAGAGGCGGACGGTGACCCGGTGCTCGCCGGCCGGGAGGCGGACGCGAAGGATCTCCAGCCGGTCGGGGACGAGAGCCCAAGACCTGGTGTCGGCGCGCTCGGAGAGGACGGCGCCCGCGTTCGCGACGGCGCCGAGGATGCGCCCCAGCGTTTCGTCCTTCTCGGCGGCTTCCGACTCGATCGCCCGCGTGATGGCGAGCTTGGCGCCGGCGCGCGCCACCGCGCGCGCGATCGCCCACCCCTGCGCCTCGACGCGGTCGGCTATGACGCCGTCGCTGAGGCCGACGGGCAGCCGCGCGGCGGCGGCGGGCTCCTCGTCCACCAGCAGCGTCGCGGGCCCCGCGGACGGCGGGCGGCGCGCGGTACGGTACGCGGCCCAGGCCACGCGCATGATGTAGGGATTGCGGTCGTAGTGGTCCCCGTCGTCGTCGTCTCCGGTCGCCGCTTCCGCGCCTTCCTCGGGCGCCGGCGCGGAACCAGGCCTGAGGTCGTCGCCCGTGCGCTCGAGCGTCGGCCTGCGAGGCGTGGGCGTCTCCTCGGCCGGGGCCGGGCGCCCGGACTCCTCGCCCGAGTCTTTCTCGGCGGACTGCGCCGCCTCCTGCTGGCGCCGACGCTCTTCCTCCTCTTCTTCGCGCTGGCGCCGGCGCTCTTCCTGCTCTTTCTCCCGCTCGGCCTCGACCTTCGCCTCCTCGAGCGCGGACAGGAACTCCCTGTCGCCGGTGGCGTCGGGTGCCATCCGGCGCGCGAGCTCCATGGAAGCGTACGTGCGCCGGTGGCGACCGCCGCTCAGGTGGTCGTGCTCGTGATCGTCCAGCGTGAGGAAGCCGGTCTCTTCGTAGAGCTGGGCCACGCGCCCTCGCTCGACGACGACGACGAGCTCGCCTGAGCCGGAGAGGCCCAGGAGCTCATCGAGGTCCACGGCGCCAGAGACGATCGACTCCAGGGGGACTGCCAGCGTTATCGAAGGCTCCTGCAGGCCGACCTGCGACGCGCCGCTCGGCTCGACCCACGCGACGCCCTGCGCGCTGGCCTTGCGAGCGGCCACGTCCGCGTCGTTGATCTCCCCGGTCGCCGCGAAGACCGAGGACGCGAACGCGCGGAACGCCGCCCTGCGAGGAGTCGGCGCCGACGCGTCGTCGTAGCGATCGAGCATCAGGCTGAGCCGCCGCGCCTCCACCGCGGCGCCGTCGGGATCGCCGAGCGCCAGGTGGTTCTTGGCGTTGTAGTAGTGGATCAGCAGCCGCTCGGTCTCGCCCGGGTCGTAGGGCATGACGCGGTCGTTGGTCACGAGCGTGAGGGCGGAGCGGAGGACGCTCTTGGTGTAGCGATCCTCGGACAGCTCGTACGCCGCCCGCAGCCACAGGCTGCTCTCGCCGTACAAGCCGGCCTGCTGCGCGACTACGCCGAAATACAGGTGATCGAGGACGTCGTCACCGGGCAGCCTGGACGGCTCCTCGCGCAGCCACGCGAGCGCCGAGTCGGCGTGTCCCGCGTCGAGCAGGCGACGCAGTCGCACGTCGGCGCGCGAGCGCCCGTCCGGCCCGATGTCGCCGGGGTTCCAGAATCCGCCGCAGCCGGCGCTGAGCACCACGACGATGCCGAGCAGCGCCGCGCGCCGCGCGCCAGCCGGGCGCGCCCCCGCCCGCCGCGGCGGGCGGCCGGCCTCGCGGGGGGACCCGGTTCGACCGAAGGGGGTGCGCATGGACGTCAGCCTCCCTGGCGCTCCAGCACGATGATGCGCTGCTGGGCGTGCGCGATCGCGTCCGCGAAGTGCGCGGCTGCCCTGCCCTCGGCGTCGATGCGCTCCAGCTCGAGCTG